>NZ_DATKTK010000049.1:0-47293 GCF_035531155.1 Sulfuricella sp.
GGTATTCGCCAATTCTTGCAGGTTATTTGCCGCACTGGCGGTTTCGGCTGCGGCGGCACTGTTCTCTTCGGTCATTTGCGCCACTTTTTCCACCTGGCTGGCAATGTCATTGCTGGCGCTGCTCTGCTCGGTCAGGGCCGAAGAGATGTCGTTGACGACGCCGACTACCTGCTCTGCCCCGTCCTTGATCTGGATGATGGCCGAGCCGGCCTGGTTTGCCAGCGCCACGCCGCCGCTGACCTGATCGACCGCCGTTTCCATGGTGGAGACCGCGGCTTGGGCGCTGTGCTGCATGGCGGCGATCATCTGGGTGATTTCTTCCGTGGCCTTGGTGGTGCGCTCTGCCAATTTGCGCACTTCATCGGCCACCACGGCAAAGCCCCGGCCTTGCTCACCGGCGCGAGCGGCCTCGATCGCCGCGTTGAGAGCGAGCAGATTGGTCTGGTCGGCGACATCCTTGATGACCTGGACGATAGAGGAAATCTGGTTCGAATGTTGGTCCAGCTCTTCGATGGCTTGGGCGGTGTGGCGCACGGTTTCGGCGATTTGCGACATTTCCGAGGAGGCCTTGTGGATGATTTCCCCGCCCTCGGTGGAGAGTTTGCCCGATTTACGGGAAATCTCCACGGCTTCGCGTGCACTCTCGGAAACGTGATTGATGCTGACGGTCATTTCCTCGACCGCGGCCGCCATGGCGGAGGTCGCTTCGCTCTGGGACGAAGAACTGGTGGCGACCTGACCTGATGCGGCAGAAAGGCTTTGCGCCGCATCCGAGACCTTGGCCACGCTGCCGAGCACTTGGCCGAGAGTCTGCTGCAAAGCGGTCATGAGTTCGTTGAAGGCCTTGGCGGTTTGCCCGACTTCATCTTCGGTGTGGACCGGGATGCGCTGGGTGAAGTCGCCGCTTTTCTCGACCTCGGTGATGGTGGTGCGCATCTGGTTGAGCGGTCCGGTGATCGAGCGGATGATCCACCAGGCCAGGAGCAGTCCGAGCGCCACGCCACCGACGATAGCGCCGATCGAGATGGCGCGCGCGGTGGAGTTTTGGGCTTCGGCCCGGTCGAATTCTTCCTTGGCAACCCGTGTTTGCAGGTCGGTCAGCGCCTGCAGTACCTCGCTCATGTCTTTTAAGTTGGTGCGTGAGCCTTTCAGGAAACGGCTGGTGGTGTCGATGGAGAAATCGTTGTTTTTAAGCGACTGCACTGTTGGCAGCAAGGTTTCCTCGAGGAACACCTTGCGTTTTTGCATGAAGTTTTCCGCCAGCTGTTTTTCTTCAGGAGTAAGGTAAGTCGCCATGTACTCCGCCCAGATTTTGTCTAATTCGGTCTTGCTGGCTTCGATGCGTTTGACATGCTCGGAAACCGGGTGGTCATGCAGTTTGGCGACCTCGTAGCTGGGGTTGTGCTGTAAAGCGCGCAGGACTTGATCGACGTTGGCATTGAATAGTTGCGCCACCTTGGCGAGACTAGCCAGGGGAACGGTACGATCCGTATAAACCGTTTCCAGGCTGCTGACGGCAGTCGAAGTCGCGCGCAAGCCGATGATGCCGATGGCGACCATGAAAATCGTCATCAGGATGACCAGAAAAATCAGGCGTGAGCCCACGTTCAGTTTGCTTGGCATTCTTCTGCTCCAGGGCGGGGATTGCGGTTTTTTTGTGACGGCCGTTTATTTAAGTCTAAATTCTGTAACAATTGTATGCTTGGTTCATTGGCCGCGCAATCGAGCCATTAATAATGAGTGGTGTCTTGAACCGACGACGGTTTGTGAATTTAAATGCGCCCGCATATACTTGTGGCCGTCTTTCGCCAAACAAGCTGAATCGAAACATGGACTGGAAATCTGCGGGTACGTTCGACGACATTCTCTACCACCAGGCCGAGGGTATCGCCCGGATCGCCATCAATCGGCCCGAGGTGCGCAATGCTTTCCGGCCCCAAACTGTGCGGGAGCTGATGGATGCCTTTCATCAGGCGCACATGGACCCGGAAATCGGCGCCATAATATTGACCGGCGCCGGCGACCAGGCCTTTTGTTCCGGCGGCGACCAGAAGGTGCGCGGCGATGACGGTGGCTACCACGACGAGCAAGGTGTGCCCTACCTCAACGTACTGGATTTGCAGCGCCAGATCCGCAGCCTGCCCAAGCCGGTGGTGGCGATGGTGGCGGGTTATGCCATCGGCGGCGGTCATGTGCTGCACCTGATCTGCGATCTGACCATTGCCGCCGACAACGCCCGCTTTGGCCAGACCGGGCCGCGCGTCGGCAGTTTCGATGCCGGTTTCGGCGCCGGCCTGCTGGCGCGCACGGTCGGCATCAAGAAGGCCAAGGAAATCTGGTTCCTGTGCCGCCAGTACGATGCCCAGGAGGCGCTGGCGATGGGGCTGATCAACGCGGTAGTGCCGCTGGCAGAACTGGAAAGCGAAGCCGTCAAATGGTGCCGGGAGATGCTGCAGCTCTCGCCCACTGCGCTAAGGGTGCTGAAGGCGGCATTCAATGCCGATACCGACGGCTTGGCGGGTATACAGGAACTGGCCGGCAACGCCACGGCGCTGTATTACATGACGCCGGAAGGCCAGGAAGGGCGCAATGCCTGGCTGGAAAAGCGGCAGCCCGATTTCGGCAAGTTCCCGCGCCGGCCCTGAATCGTTTGAACCGCAAAGGACGCTAAGGGCGCAAGGAAAAATCAAATTCATGCATTATCTCGCGTACCTTTGCGTTCCTTGCGGTGAATGGATTTTGAACGGATGAATTCATTTCACTCTCGCATTCTTGTCTGGTTGCTGGCTGCCCGCCCCAAGACGCTGACAGTTTCCATCGTGCCGGTGATGGTCGGCAGCAGCCTGGCTTATGCCGAGACCGGCGCTGTGCTATGGCTGCCGCTACTGGTGGCGCTGGCGGCGGCGATGCTGATCCAGATTGGCACTAACTTGCATAACGATGTCAGCGACTTCGAGCGCGGTGCGGATGGCGCTGAGCGCATCGGCCCGGCTCGCGCCACCGCCTCTGGATGGCTCGCCCCTGTAGTCGTGCGGCGCGCCGCTTTCGCCTGTTTCGGCTTGGCTGTACTGCTCGGGATTTACCTGGTCTGGCATGGTGGCTGGCCGATCTTGCTGCTCGGGCTTTGTTCCGTTGCCGCCGGCTGGGCCTATACCGGTGGGCCGCGGCCGATCGCCTACAGCGCCTTGGGGGAGCTGTTCGTCTGGCTGTTCTTCGGCTTGGGGGCGGTGATGGGCAGCTATTATCTGCAAATCCTTAGTCTGGGCTGGAGCGTTTTCGTCGCTGCATCCATGGTCGGTTTGTTAGCCGCAGCCGTAATTACGGTGAACAATTACCGGGATTTCGACAGTGACCGGAAGATAGGCAAGAATACCCTGGCAGTGCGCATCGGGCGCGGCGGTAGTCAGGCAGAATATGCGCTGCTGCTGTTTACGCCCTATTTGCTGCTGCCGCTGTTGGCCCATTTGAGTCATTCCGGGTGGGGGCTCGGGCTGCCGCTGTTGTCGCTGCCCCCGGCGGTATCACTGTGGCGGCGTTTCCGGCATGAACAGCCGGGGCCGGTTTTTAACCTTATCCTGACGCAGACTGCGCAACTGCAGTTGAGTTTCGGGACTCTATTAAGTATCGGGTTAGTGCTATGACCAGACTTGTTTATTTGTTTGCACTGGTTTTTGGTTTGTTGGCTGGCGCGGGTCTGATGGCCGGTGCGTCCGTTGCTGCCGAAATGGAAGTCATGCCCTCCGCCGACCCGGTGTTTGCCGCCACGTTGACCGATTTCGACGGCAAGCCGGTGTCGCTGGCGGAACTGAAGGGGAAGCTGGTGGTGTTGAACTTCTGGGCGACCTGGTGCGGGCCTTGCCGCACGGAGATACCGCACTTGATCGAGGCCCAGGAAAAGTATGGCCCGCGCGGTATCGTGTTCATCGGCGCAGCGGTTGAGGACAATGCCGATTCGGTACGTGATTTTGGCAAGGCCTATGGCATCACCTATGCCGTAGCGATGGCCGGCAAGGACCAGGGCATTGCCCTGTTGCGCGCCCTGGGCAACAAGATCGCAGGCCTGCCCTTTACCATCGTGCTTGACCGCCAAGGCAACATCGTTGCCACCAAGCGCGGAATCATGACGCCAGCGCGCCTGCAGCAGATCCTCGATCCTCTCCTATAAAAAGCACGCAAAAAAGCACGCACCACAGAGGCACAGAGAAATGAGGTTCGCCGGGATGGGCAGTTTTATCGCCCAATTCTCAAAACAATGGATCACCCCCCTAGCCACAGAGTTAAAGAATGCGTTTGGGTCTTGTCTCTTGTTTCTCAACTCTATGCCTTTGTGTCTCTGTGGTAATTCAATTGCTATTTTCAGGATAACTTAAGGTGCGCCTTACCCACTGCACTTTCGCGCCCTATCGCTTGCCGTTGCGCCAGCCGTGGGTCAGTGCGCGCGGTGGTATCGTCGTGCGCGAAGGCTGGTTGGTCAGGCTGGTGACCGACGCGGGACTGATCGGTTACGGCGATTGCGCTCCGCTGCCGCAAGCGGGGACGGAGGATATGGACAGTGCCGCCGCATGCCTGTCGGATTGGGCTGCGACGCTAACCGGGCTGTCGCCGGAGGAGGCGCTCGGCAGGATAGCCGCTAGCGCAGCCGGGACGCCTGCGGCCTGTTGCGGTCTGGAAACAGCGCTGCTCGACTTGCTGGCGCAACAAGCCGGGCTCCCTCTGGCGCGCTGGCTTAACCCGCGTTCATCCCCCGTCGTCAAGGTGAATGCTGTGCTCGGCGGCCTGGATCGGCAGATGGTTGAGCGCGCATTGACCGCAGTGACCGAAGGTTATTCCGTTCTCAAGCTGAAGGTGGGGCTGGCGGCAGGGCATGAGGAAATCCCTTTGCTGCGCGATCTGGCGCGTTGCCTGCCGGCGGGCGTTTCCTTGCGGCTGGACGCGAACTGTGCGTGGAACGAGAGGGAGGCAGAAGATTTTCTCGGTGCATTGGCCGGTCTGCCGGTGGAATCGGTTGAGGACCCCTTTGCCAACCCGGATATGGCGGCGTGGTTTCGTTTGCAGGCTAAAGTTCCTTTCCCGTTGGCGGCGGATGAATCCTTGCAGATCATGGGCGCGGACACGGTGTTTAATCAGCCGCCGGTGCGGCGTGTGGTATTGAAGCCGATGGTGCTGGGTGGACTGGTGCCCGCACTGGCGCTGGCGCGCCGGGCGCGTGAGGCGGAGGTGGAATGCGTGGTGACGACCACGGTTGACAGTGCTGTCGGGGTGACTGCGGCCCTGCATTTGACCGCGGCCGTGGCGAACGATCTGGCGCATGGATTGGCGACTTCGTCATGGCTGGGTGGCGATGTGGGAAATTTGCTGCGAGTGGCATGCGGGGAGTTGCACCTTGGAGATTGTCCGGGGCTGGGATACATTCCCAGAGAAGAAAATGAATATTCGGAGAAAATATTTATTATTTGATATGGATCAAGATAGATGGCAGTGTTATATTACGCACATCGCGGATATTCTTGTCCTGAATGTTGGCGAAGTGGCGCTTCCGGCGCTGAAAACATTGAAATAGATGTAAATAAATCATGTTTGGCTTGATCTAAGTCAAAGATTAAAGATGTGCTATATATAAGACTATGTGTGTCAAATCGCACACTTCAGATTTTGGTTGGCATAAGTCAGGTGCAGGTTTTTTTATGTGGTTTTTTAATAACAGGAGACGTTTATGAAGCTCTTCACTAAGCAGACAGCCACGCTGGCATTAGCGGCGGGGATGGGTTTTGCAGCAGTGTCCAGTGCCTGGTCGGCGGAATCGCTGCAGGACGTAATGAAGCGTCGCGGCTTGTCACAACAGAATTTGCTGGCCGCGGCCAAAACCTACGTTCCGACCGGCGGACGCGATGAATTCATCGCATTCAGCTCTGGCGGCCAGTCTGGCCAGATGATCGTGTACGGCATTCCGTCCATGCGCATCCTGAAATACATCGCCGTGTTTACGCCGGAACCTTGGCAGGGTTATGGTTTCGATGAAGAATCCAAGGAAGTGCTGAAAGGCGGTCGCATCGATGGTAAGGACATCACCTGGGGTGATACTCACCATCCGGCGCTTTCCGAAACCAACGGCAAGTATGACGGCCAGTTCCTCTTCATCAACGACAAAGCCAACCCCCGTCTGGCAGTGCTCGACCTGCGAGACTTCGAAACCAAGCAGATCGTGGTCAACCCGATCTTCAAATCGGAACACGGCGGCGCATTCGTGACCCCGAACACCGATTACATCATCGAGGCTGCCCAGTACCCCACTCCATTTGCAAACAAGAAGTTCGTTCCGCTTGAGCGCTTCAATGAAGAGTATCGCGGTGGTGTGACCTACTGGAAGTTCGACCGCAAGGAAGGCAAGATCGACGTGAAGAAATCCTTCTCGCTCGAGCTGCCCCCTTACAGCCAGGACTTGTCCGATGCGGGTAAAGGCCCGAGCGATGGCTGGTCTTTCACCAACTCCTTCTGCACCGAGCGTTATGTCGGCGGTATCGAGAAAGGGCGTCCTCCCTACGAGGCTGGCTGCTCGGCTAAAGACACCGACTACATGCACGTGATCAACTGGAAACGGGCTGCCGAACTGGTTGCCCAGGGCAAGGCCAAGAAGATCAACGGCATGGATGTGCTCATGATGGACGTGTCCATCAAGGAAGGCGTCCTGTTCCTGATCCCGGAGCCGAAGAGCCCGCACGGCGTGGACGTTACGCCTGACGGCAAACTGATCACCGTGGCCGGCAAGCTGGATACGCACGTTTCGGTGTACAGCTTCGAGAAAATCCAGGCTGCGATCAAGGCCAAGAAGTTCGAGGGTAAAGACCCCTACGGCATTCCCGTGATCGCCATGCAGGACGCGCTGCACAAGCAGGTTCAGTTGGGCTTGGGTCCGCTGCACACCCAGTACGACTCGAAGAAGTGCGTGGCCTACACATCGCTGTATGTGGATTCCCAAGTTGCCAAGTGGGACTACTGCGAAGGCAAGGTGCTGGACAAGATCTCCATTCACTACAACATCGGTCACCTGATGACCATGGAGGGTGATACAATGGATCCGAAGGGCCATTACCTGGTGGCGCTGAACAAGCTGGCGATCGACCGCTTCAACCCGGTGGGCCCGCTGCATCCGCAAAACCACCAGCTGATCGACATCTCCAACGACAAGATGCAACTGTTGTACGACATGCCGGTTCCTCTGGGTGAACCGCACTATGTCGTGGCGATCGATGCCAAGATGCTGAAGCCTGGTGTGCGTTACAAGGTGGGTACCAACAGCCGTACCGATAAGCCAAGTGCTGGCGCGGTGCATGCCGGTGAAGAACATACCGACAAGAAACCTGGCAAGGTTGAAGTGTTCGGTACTCTGATCCGTTCGCACATCACGCCGGAAACCATCGAAGCGACAGTAGGCGATGAAGTTACCATCCACCTGACCAACCTCGAGCGTGCTCAGGACGAGACCCACGGTTTCACGGTGAGCACTTACAACGTTCACGCTTCGGCTGAACCGGGAAAAACCGTGACGGTTAAGTTCAAGGCGGACAAGGAAGGTGTGTATCCGTACTACTGCACCGAGTTCTGCTCTGCACTGCACTTGGAGATGGAAGGCTACTTGTTGGTCAAGCCGAAGGGCTACAAGGAAATCAAGGTGGCAGCAGCCAAGGCTGAGTACACCAAGGCTGACTACGACAAGCAGTTGAAGAAAATCGCTGATACCCAGGCCGTAATTGACAGCGTGGTGGGCTTTATCACCAGCCAGAATTACAAAGACTTCCCTGATGTTGTTGCACTGGTTGAAGACGCAACCGACCAGCTCAACCGCATGAAGGAATCTAAAGCCAAGCACGAAGAGGCGGCCAAGAAACAGGATTGGCAGCAAGCCACCCTGTGGGCTGAGCAGGTCTGGCAGTATCAGGTGAAAGCCGCCGACATCGGTCTGCGTGCCAAGACCTACCTGGAGCAGCATGGCTCACATAAGGTGGGTAAGTAAGCTGACTTAACTAAGCTGTAGCAACCGAGGCGGGGAGCATGGAAATGCTCCCCGCCTTTTTTAACTGTAAATTACAAATTAAATATAAAAAGATATTTGCATCCTTAATATTTTATTGATCTACATCAATATAAAAGGTAGAATTTTTGGCGCTGTAAAATGGTGTTGTTATTTTGATCATGGAGTCTAGATATGAAACTTTTACCAGTTGTTGTCGTCACAATGTCTGCCGCATTGATCTGCGGTTCCGCCTTTGCGGGTGATGGCGCAAAGCTGTTCGTAGAGAAAACCTGCACCGCCTGTCATGGCAAGGATGGCAAGAAGCCGTTGATGCCCGATTACCCGAAGATCGCCGGCCAGAACGTCAAGTACATCGAAAAACAGATGCTTGACATCAAGAATGGCGTCCGTACCAACGGTAACAGCGCGGCCATGAAGGGCGTCATGGTTATCGTGAGTGAAGCAGAGATCAAGGATATTGCAGAGTACGTTTCCAAGCTGAAGCCCTGATCAAGTTTTTTTGCAGGAACAGGAATTGTGACTGGATTGATATAAATCAATGCGCACGAGCAAGAGTATCAATTATATTAATTAATATGCATTGAATAATTGCTCTCAGGCGCTTCATGTTTTAGGAATAGAAAGGAATACGATGAATAAGTCTTTACTGGCAGCGGTGCTGTCCCTGGCGTTGGCCCCAGCAGTGGTTTTTGCAGCGACACCCGCCCCAGAGTTGCATAAAGAGGGTATCGGCGCCAAGGGCTACGTTTGGAATGAGCAGGCAGGTGAAAAAATCGAGGCACTGAAGCTCAAGGGCGACGTCAAGCGCGGCAAGGAAGCCTATGAAGTGTGCGGCGCCTGTCATCTGCCCAGCGGTTCAGGCCGTCCTGACGGTACCTTCCCGCAGTTGGCCGGCCAGCATTCCACCGTGATCATCAAGCAGATCGCCGACATTCGCGGCGGCCTGCGCGACAACCCGACCATGTATCCGTTTGCCGTGACCCTGAGCGATGCCCAGGAACTGGCTGACGTGGCTACTTACATTCAAACCCTATGCATTCCCCGCGAACACGGCATGGGTTCGAAAGATCCCGCTACCCTGAAACAGGGCGAAGAGTTGTACAAAAAGGAGTGTACCACCTGCCACGGCGTCAACGGCGAGGGTGACAAGGCGAAGTTCTACCCGGTTCTGGCCGGACAGCACTACAAATACATGCTGCGTCAAGTCACCGAAATTCGTGATGGCAAGCGCCGCAATGCCAATCCGGACATGGTGAAGATCGTGAAGAAGTATAGCGACCGGGATCTGGATGCTGTGGTGACCTATATGTCCACCCTGACCATGCCTGGGACCTTGTGCGCGGAGAAACCCGCAGGCAAGAAAGAGCATAAGGAAGAGAAGCGTAAGCATTAAGCAACCGTCCGGCGGTTGGCTGTTTAGGAAAAGCCTATAGAAAGCAGGGAGACCTGCTTTCTATAGCATAAGAATATAAGTTTCTCAGTATATTAAAAATATTCTTGCCAGGACATGTAAGACGATGTCTGTGGGGGTGGCTTTACGCCTGATTGGGCATGCGTCTGAATTCAATATGGTGAGTTAAAGCGATGAATATCGGAAAAAACCAGAATTTACTCGTCAGAGGGCTAACACTGGCCGCTTTGATTTTATTGATAGTGTCTTATTTTACGCCGATCTGGTGGGTGTCGCTGACTGCGCCGAACTACCCGAAGGAAGCTTTCCCGGATGGCATCCGCATCCATTTCCACTTCAACGGTGTGTATAACGGTTGCAAGCCGATTTCGTCAACTAGTCGCCTCGGGAAAGAAACCCTCCAGGCCGATCTGGGCGATGACTTGGCCGACCGTGCAGCTGGAGGTCCCACACCGGAGTCTGCTGAAGTCGGCTTGAATTGCGTGCATGAAATGAACACCATCAACCACTATGTGGGGATGTATCCGATCGATACCGGTGCCCCGGTGGAGGTTCCGATGTCGAAGTTTTTCTTCGGCTTCTTTGCCGTGATGCTGCTGGGGTTCATGGCGACCCAGCGCAAGCAGCAACTGATGATACTGGGCGCGGGCTTCGCTGCCGTAACCGCGTGGATGGTGGTTGACCAACTCGTTCTGGGTCATTTGAATGCTTTTGCCGATCATTACTATCATGAGGCGAGCACTTTCTTCAATCAGCCCGAGGTATTGGCTCGTTGGGTGGCCAATTTGCAGATGGCGACCAAAGCGACCATGGCGGGACTGGTGGTGGCGATGCTGATCATCATGTTGGGGGTCTGGAAAATTCGCCAGTTTTCTCTGCTGTTGGCCCTGGTTCCTGCCCTGCTTCCGCTTTTCTTCGTGCTGGATTACGCGGGCTGGTTGTGGTTTTTCGGTCATAACATGCATCCCTGGGGGGCTTTTACGGTCAAACCTTTCATGCCGACCGTGTTTGGCGAGGGCAAGGTCGCGCAGTTCAGCACCTACTCCTATCCTTATTACGGCTATGCCATTTTGCTGGCCGCGTCTGCCGCGCTGCTCCCGGCACTCCTGATTCGCCGAAAAATGATGCGGGAAGGACAGGCTTGAAGGGATAGAATGCGCAATTCCCTAGTCTAATTGATAGTGGAATTCTTGCGGCCCTTTGAGGGTTAACCCAAATTAAAGTTGAGCTTGTGATTAACTGTTTGCGAACAGCTTGTGCGTGGATATTGCTGGTGGCACCTCTTTCAGTGAGTGTTGCCGCCGAGCTTGGGGGCAGTGCCGACTTGAGCACCGCTCCCCGCGTGGATGTGGATAAGCCCGTGCAGCTGGTGCCGCTTCTCGAGCGCGATCCGCGTATCCACCACCTGCCCTCTTTCCAGAAACTGGTGGATGCCACCCCCGCAGGCGGTGTGCTTAAGCCCAAGCCCGGTCTCTATGCCGGGCCGGTTCTGGTGGATAAGCCCATCGTGATTGACGGCGGCGGCAAGGTCACCATCGACGGTGGCAACAAGGGCACGGTGTTCGTACTGCAAGCCAACAGCTCCACGTTGCGCGGCCTGCACCTCATCGGATCGGGTTCGTCGCACGATTCCGACGACGCCTGTCTGAATGTGCGTGGCAACAACAACTATATCGAGTCCCTGGTCATCGACGATTGCCTGTTCGGCATCGACCTCAAGCAAGCGAACAACAACGTTGTCCGCAACAACAAGATCAAGTCCAAGCCTGTCGAACTGGGGGTGCGCGGCGATGCCATCCGGCTCTGGTACAGCATGAACAACCGGATTGAATCCAACGATATTTCCGATTCGCGGGACACCGTGGCCTGGTATTCCAACGGCAATGTGTTCTGGAAAAACAGAACCGTCAGAAGCCGCTATTCCCTGCATTTCATGTTCGCCGGCCGGAATGTGGTAGATAACAACTACTACTACGACAATTCGGTGGGGGTTTACCTGATGTACACCGATGACATGATCGTGCGCAACAACGTGATCTCCCACTCCAACGGATCCACAGGCATGGGAGTGGGATTCAAGGAGGCTAGCGGAGCGGTGGTTGAGAACAACGAGATCATCTACTGCGGTATAGGAATTAGCTCGGACCTTTCCCCTTTCCAGCCGGACTCGACGATTCGCATCGAGGGTAACCGCATTGCCTACAATGGCATCGGCGTGATGTTCAACAGTGATCGGGAAGGCAATATCTTCAAAAGGAATGTTTTTGAGGGCAACCTGACCGACGTAGCGGTGGGAGGGTCCGGTTCGTCCAAGCGCAACGTGTGGCACGGCAATTACTGGGACGACTATCAGGGGTTCGACCGTAATAATGACCGCATCGGCGACACTCCTTACAAGCTGTATGCCTACGCGGACCGGTTGTGGATGGAAATTCCTCACGCACGGTTTTTCAAAAATGCGCCGCTGATGGAAGCGATCGATTTTCTTGAGCGGCTGGCACCCTTTTCCAACCCTGAATTGATCCTCCAGGACGATGCACCGATGTTTCACAAACCTAAGCAGTCCGTTCCACCAAAACACTGACATGAAACAGCGTCTTTTCCCGCCATGCGTCGTTGCATCCCCTTGCCGTATACCCCATACGGCGGCGGGTCTGCGCCTAGCCTGGCGAAAAAATCCATCCGTTTCATTTGTCACCGTTTTGGTGGAACGGACTGCTAGAAAGGCACGAAAGTGACAGCCGAAAAAAAACCGGCAGCCCCGAACACCGGGGTGGTCAACAAGCGCAAGCTTGAAGAACGCCGTCGATTCCTGCGCTCGATGATTCTGGGCGCGGCGGTGCTGGGCATTTCCACACTGGGCTACATTCCCGTGGCCAGTGCATGGCGCGTGCGCATGCGCCCGCCGGGCGCGCTGGAAGAGTCGGATTTTCTTTCTTCCTGCATCAAGTGCGGGCAGTGCGTCCAGGTTTGCCCGGTGGATGCGATCAAGCTCGACGACATCGACCATGGCTTCGGTGTCGGCGTGCCTTATATCGATTCGCGTAGCCAGGCCTGTGACTTCTCCTGCGATGCCGTGCAGTGCATTTTGGCCTGCCCTACCGGCGCGCTGGTTTACAAGAAACCCGCCTTCATGCCGACGCGCAGCGAGATGAAGTTGGCGAATCCGCCTATCCTGCTCGCCAAGGAAAAAGATCCCGAGCCGACCCTGAATCTCAAGGAGCGCTCCGGACTGGCTGTCCTGGTGCGCCCGGAAAAATGCCTCGCGCGCCAGGGCAAGGGTATCAAAGGGGCGGCTCGGGGGCAGGCGTTCGAGGGCGAGATGCGTTTCATGGAAGTGGACCGCTGGAAACCCATTCCGCTACGCGATCACCCTTATGATCTGGAACTGTGTGACCTGTGCGTACGCACCTGTCCGATCAAGGGGGCGATCTCGCTGGAAAGCGTGGTGGAAAATGGTGTCACTATCAAAACGCCGGTGGTGCATGAACCCTGTGTCGGCTGCGGCGTGTGCGAAATGGTGTGTCCGCCCGAGCCCGCAGCAATCGTGGTGGTAGCGCGCAAAGGCTGGAGCGCCTGATGAACAAATATCTTGAATCGGTGCGGGTAATGCTGGGCGGCGAGCCGCGCAAGCCGGGGCCCGTCGACTACACGGAAGAAGCCAAGACCATCCATTTTTACAAGAAAAGCGAGAAGCAGGATTTCGACGCGCTCAAGCTGGAGGCCCGTGCGCATCAGAAAAAAGCATACTGGCTCAAGCGGCGCTGGATCACGCTGCTCGCGGTCAACCTGCTGTTCACGGTGTCCTTCTGGCTCGATATCCAGATCCTGGAAGGAGCGCTCACCGCCTCGCGCATGCTGGGCTTTCACCTGATCGACCTGAACTCCGCATTGCAAGTGATGCTGGCGCACAAGCACATCATCGTCAACCTGTTCATCGGTACCGGCACGGTCTTCGTCCTGTGGCTGCTGGTGGGCGGACGCACCTTCTGCTCCTGGGTCTGTCCCTACCATTTCCTGGCGGAAAATGCCGAGCGGCTGCACGTGTACCTGGTGGAAAAAAAGAAGATTACCGACCATGCCTTCCATCGTGGCGTGCGCACCGTGTTCTGGGTGCTATTCGCCCTGATGGCGATCGTCACCGGCTATACCGTGTTCGAAACCATCTCGCCAGTCGGCATTTTGAGCCGTGCGCTGATTTATGGCCCAGGGCTCGCGCTGGGATGGGTGGTGTTGCTGCTGCTGTTTGAGGTATTCTACTCGCGGCGTGCATGGTGCCGCTACATCTGCCCGATTGGCCTGACTTACGGCATGGTCGGTGTGTTTTCGCCCTTGCACGTGACCTACAAGCTGGCCAATTGCCATCATGAAGGCGAATGTCGCAAGGTCTGCGAGGTGCCTCATGTGCTGGATTGCGTCATCAAGGGCCGTGCGACGAACGCCCAGCTGGACATCGGTGCCGACTGCACCCGCTGCGGCATGTGCATCGATGTCTGCCCAAGCGGTGCCTTGGCATTCGAGATCAAGGGTCTGAGAAAAATAATGTAGGAATTGAAGCAGAATACTAAAAAATGATCAATTTCAATCACGTTTCAAAGACTTTCAAGCGCAACCAGGTTCTCGATAATATCGATCTGAATATCCAGCTCGGTGAGCGGATTGCCCTGGTTGGCTCCAACGGCGCCGGAAAAACTACCCTGATCCGCTGCCTGCTTGGTGAATACGTCTACGATGGCGAGGTCACGGTAAATGGGCTGGTGCCACGGCGCGAGCGCACCAAGGTGCTGCAAAAGATCGGCTTCGTGCCGCAGTTGCCCCCTCCTCTGAAAATGCCTGTTGGCCAGCTGGTCGGCTTTGCCGCGTCGCTGTGCAACAGCGAGCGGAAGCGCATGGAAAACGTCGCCGCGCGTCTGGGCCTGGATTTCAGCAAAATCACGCACCTGCCTTTCGTCAAACTGTCCGGCGGCATGAAGCAAAAACTTCTGATCTCCATCGCCATGGGGCGCGATACCAATATCCTGGTGATGGACGAACCGGCTGCCAACCTCGACCCCGATGCGCGCCACATTTTTTTCGAGTTGCTGGCGGAGCGGCTGCAAAACACCACCATGCTGATTTCCAGCCACCGTCTGGATGAGGTGGCGCCCCTGGTCAATCGCGTGCTGGAGATGGATCGCGGCAAGGTCGTTCTGGACGACAGGGTGGCAGAAGACGCCTCGCTTTCCGGCAAGCTGGCCTGCCACCTGACGTTGCGCCGTCCCGAGGAGGCCATCGCCAAGGCGTTGACGGGCTGGGGTTTCCGAGACGCCGGTAACGGCACCGAGTGGGAAGGCATGATTGCCGGCCCGGATCGCCTGCGCTTCCTCGGCGTGCTGTCGCGCTATGTCGGGCTACTGACCCAGATTTCCCTGGATGAAATCGAGCGGAGCGTAGGGCAATGATGCGCCTGATGGCAAGAATATTACTGCTGGGTGCGATGGCCTTGTTTTTGGTTGCCTGCTCGCGCGAGCAGGCAACCGGCCCGGTCGAACTCAAGTGGGACCGCGATACCTGCGTTCGCTGCAGCATGGCGATCAGTGACCGGCAGTACGCCGTCCAGGTGCGTGGCGGACCGAAAAAGCAGGTGTTCAAGTTCGATGATATCGGCTGTGCAGTGCACTGGCTCAAGGATCAGCCCTGGGGCAACGATACGGCAATGGAAATCTGGGTGGCGGATTATCGCAGCGGTAAGTGGCTGGATGCCCGTGCCGCCTATTACGTGACCGGCAAGCGCACGCCCATGGGCTACGGTTATGGCGCCACCGACGAAGCGCTAGCCGGCAGCATTGGTTTCGACGAGGCCAGGAAGCAGCTGCTGGCCAAAGATAAATAAATAACGATAAATTCAAAGACCGAATATGAAGCATCTCTGGCTCACCGCTAAACTCGACATCGTGGAATCCCTGCGCGCGCGCTGGTTCATGATTTACTCCCTGGTCTTCGGCGGCATTGTCGCGCTGCTGTTCGCCTTCGGTTTGACCGAGTCGCGCGTGCTCGGCTTCATCGGGCTTTCCCGCCTTCTGGTGACCTACATCCAGCTGTCCATGGCGATCCTGCCGATTTTCGTGCTGATCACTACCGTGCGTTCGGTGGCCGGTGACCGCGAGGCGGGCGTGTTCGAATACCTGCTGTCCCTGCCGGTTTCGCTTTCCGCCTGGTTCTGGGGCAAGATCGTCGGGCGCTACCTGGTGGTGTTCCTGCCGGTGTTTGCAGCGATGGCGGCGGCGGCGGGTTGGGCTATGATCAAGGAAGTCGAGGTGCCGTGGGAGATGTTCCTGTATTACACCGGCCTGCTTGCCGCCATTTCCTGGTGCTTTCTCGGCATCGGCATGCTGATTTCCACGCTGGCACGCTCGATCGACGTTGCCCAGGGTGCGGCTTTTCTGGTTTGGCTGACCATGCTGTTGTTCCTGGATTTGATCCTCCTGGGCATCCTGATTCAGGGGCATATCGCGCCCGAAGTGGTTGTCGCCGTGGCCTTGGCCAATCCGCTACAGGTGTTCCGCACCGCCGCGCTGATGCTGTTTGACCCGCAGCTGGTGGTGATCGGCCCGGCGGCCTACGTTATTTTTGATTATTTCGGCGGCCCGCTGTTCAAGATTTATGCCTTGGTCTACCCGGTGGTGCTGGGCACGGTGGCGGCTACCGGCGGCTTCTTGTTGTTCCGCCGCGGCGATTTGCCCTAAGAGCCTTGCTAGAAAACAAACCGCAAAGACGCGAAGGCGCAAAGAAAAGCTGAACCTTTGCATATCCTTTGCGTCTTCGCCCCTTCGTGGTTAGGATTTTCCCTTCATGCCTGCTGATCTTTCCCATACCTTCGGTTACCAGGACGTAGACCAGGACGAGCGGCGGCGCCGCATCCGCCGGGTGTTCGCCAGTGTCGCCCGGCGCTACGACCTGATGAACGACGTCATGAGCTTTGGCGTCCACCGCCTGTGGAAGCGTTCCCTGGCGCACGCCGCCCATCCTTTGCCGGGGCAGGTCATTGTCGACCTGGCAGGCGGCACCGGGGATGTGGCCAGACTGATGGCCGCTGGCAACCGGCAGGTGATGGTGTGCGACCCGAGCCTGGCGATGATGGGCGTAGGCCGTGAGCGCGGCATCCCCCACGTTGCATGGCTCGCCGGCAGCGGCGAGGGCATTCCACTGGTCTCATCTTCGGTGGACACCATTACCATCGCTTTCGGCATCCGTAACGTCACCAGTCTGGAACACGCGCTAACAGAGGCGTTGCGCGTACTCAAGCCGGGCGGCCGTTTTCTGTGCCTGGAATTTTCCCGCCCGTGGGCCCCGATCAGACCCTTCTACGACCTGTTTTCGTTTGCCGTGATTCCCCGTCTCGGTGCATGGATAGCGCGCGAACCGGAAGCCTATACCTATCTGGTCGAGTCCATCCGCCGTTTCCCCGACCAGGAGGCGTTCAAGAGCGCCATGGAACAGTCCGGATTCGCCGAGGTGAGCTACCGCAACCTGAGCTTCGGCATTGCCTGCCTGCATAGCGCGACGAAAGCCGAATAAACCACCTTGAACCTGCTCGCTTCCTGGGTCAATCGAGTGGCGGCCACCGGCCCCGACGCGGTAGCGCTGGTCCTGCCTGACGAAACCCTGAGCTACCGTCAGCTACTCGATCGCGCGCACACCCTGGCACAACAGCTTGAGTGCACGCAGGGAGCCGTGCTGGCATTGCAAGTCGCATCGATGGCCGAGGTGGCTCTTTCCGCCCATGCCGCTTCCCGGCTTGGCCGTCCATTTTTTCCGCTTAATCCCGCACTTTCTCCGCAGCGCCGCGATGTGTTGCTGCAAACAGCTGGCGGGCCGGTAGCGGATGGCATCGAATTGTTGATCGCGACCAGCGGTACCCAAGGCGAGCCGAAAGCCGTGATGCTGGGTGGTGCGAATTTGCAGGCCGGGGTGCTGGCCTCGCGCAGTCGCCTGCCGCTGCAAGCGGGGGACACCTGGCTGGCCTGTCTGCCGCTCTACCACATCGGCGGCATGGCGATCCTCTACCGTTGCGCCGAGGTCGGTGCGGCGGTGGTGCTGCATGAGGGTTTTGACCCGCAGCGGGTCTGGAATGACCTCGAAAAACACCTTATCACCCATATTTCGCTGGTGCCGGCGATGCTGGCCCGGCTGCTGGATATAGGCCGCGACTCGCCGCCGCCTGCGCTCAAATACGCGCTGATCGGCGGCGGGCCGCTGTCCTCGGCGTTGGCGGAACGTGCCCGCGCTGCAGGCTGGCCGGTATGCGCCAGTTATGGCATGTCCGAGACCGGCTCGCAGGTGGCGACCCTCTGCGATATTCCGCAAGGCTGGGTTCCCGGCCAAGTCGGTTCGCCCTTGCCGGGGTTCGAAGTGGAAGTGGTGGGCGAAGACGGGCGGCCTACCTCCGGCATTGGCCGCATCCGCATCCGCGGGGCTGCGGTCATGGCGGGGTATGCCAGCCCGCAGCGGCAAATGGGGCTGGGGCTCGATCAGGGCTGGTTCACCAGCAGCGATCTGGGTCGTATCGACTTGCAGGGCAACCTGACCGTGCTGGGCCGCCATGACGACATGCTGGTGAGCGGCGGAACCAACGTTCATCCCCAGCAAGTGGAGGAGGTGCTGAAGCGCTGCCCGGGTGTCGCGGATGCCGCACTGACCTCGGTGGCGGATGATGTCTGGGGCGACCTTCTGGTGGCGGCCGTGGTTGCCGAAGCGGACGACGAAGCACTGGAAAAATGGTGCCGCAACGAGTTGACCGGTGCAATGCGCCCGCGGCGCTTTGTCCGCCTCCCAGCGCTGCCCCGCAATACGCTTGGCAAGCTGGACCGGCAGGCGCTGCGCGATTTGGTCAGGCAAAAGTTGGAGTAGAATTAACCTGGAAACTGCAGTTCATTAACCGCAAAGACGCGAAGGCGCAAAGATAGCAGGAGCAAAAAATCCATCGGATTTTCGTCTATCGAATGATTGGACAGATTCCGATAACACATTGTTTTTCTTTGCGCCTCCGCGCCTTTGCGGTTCAACCGCTTTTTTAGAATAAAACATCATGGCACAACCGGCACACCGCACTCCTTCCTTGCTGCAAGCCCTGGAAACGCGCCTTGGCAGCTTGCTGCGCCAGTATGGCGGGGGCAGCGGATTGCTGAGCCTGACGCTGGAGACGCCGGGACTGGCCTTTGACCGATTGCCTGATGGCTTGCACGATTGCAGCTACTGGGCCCGGCCTGCGGACGGCCGTTTCCTGCTCGGCCTGGGCGTGGCGGCCAGCGTCGAGGCACAAGGCGAAGGGCGATTCCGCGCCCTGGATGCCGCCTTCGCTGAATACCGCCGCCTGTGGCAGGCGGTGGATGCGGATGGGCTCGGATTCCAGCCGGCCGTTCTGGCCGGCTTTGCCTTCGGCCAGGAAGGGGCGGGAGATGTGCCCAATTCACGCCTGACGATTCCGACTCTGCTGGTGCAGCGGCATGAAGAAATCTGCGCCATGACTTTCACCTGCGACCGGGGCGGCGCACCGGATGCGGTGCTGGCCGGCTGGATGGCGCTGGCTGGCGAGGTGGTGGCGGCTCTGGATCGAGAGGCTCCCCCTCCGGTTAGCGTTTCTCTGCAGAGGCTTTCCAGCCAGCCCGACGACGCTGTCTGGCTAGCACGGGTGGCGCGCGCAGTGACGGATATCCGTGCCGGAGAACTCGACAAGGTGGTGCTTGCGCGCAGCATCCGCGTCCGTTCAACGCAGCCGTTTGTTCCCGCCGCGCTGATGGCGGCGCTGGCGACGCGCTACCCCGGCTGCATTCATTTCACCCATTTCTTCCCAAGCGGCGGCGTGCTGCTCGGGGCCACGCCGGAGTCGCTGGTATCGCTTGCCGCCGGGCAAGTGGTGAGCGATGCCCTGGCGGGCACCGACTGGCAGTCCGGGCGGCTGGACGACGACAAAAGCCTGCACGAGCACCGCCTGGTAGTGAACGCGATTGTCCGCGCCCTTGAACCGGTATGCGGATTCCTGCAAATTCCTGCCCGACCGAAGGTGTTCGAGCTGCAGGAACTGCGTCACCTGCGCAGCGTGATCCGGGGAGTTGCCGACTCGGGCGTGAGCTTGTTGAATCTGGTCGAGCGGCTTCATCCGACGCCGGCGATAGGCGGTGCTCCCGCCCGGGGCGCGCTGGACTGGCTGGCGCGCCACGGCGAAGCACGGAGAGGCTGGTACAGCGGCGCTACCGGCTGGATAGGATACGATGGTGACGGCGAGTTCGCGGTGGCGCTGCGCTGTGCCTGGCTGGACGGCAAGGAGGCCGAACTGTGTGCCGGTGCGGGCATCGTCGCCGGTTCCGATCCCCGCACCGAGCTGGAAGAAACCGAGGCCAAGCTCAACGCCATGCTGCGTGTGCTGGGAGGACAGGCGTGAGCGAGGTCGCCGCTGCCAACCTACGCTGGGCGATGGCGCTGGTGAATGGCCTGGCTGCGGCAGGAGTGGGGCATGCCGTGATTTCTCCGGGTTCGCGCTCGACACCGCTGGCGCTGGCTTGCCTGCGTCATCCGCACCTGCGCACCTGGATCCAGGTGGATGAGCGCAGCGCGGGTTTTTTTGCGCTCGGCCTGTCCAAAGCTCACCGCCGCCCGGTCGTACTCATCTGCACCTCCGGCTCGGCGCCGGCCAACTGGTTTCCCGCGGTGATCGAAGCCAATCACGGCTTGATTTCCTTGATACTGCTGACCGCCGACCGCCCGCCTGAGCTGCGCGGCTGTGGCGCCAACCAGGCCATCGATCAGGTCAAACTGTTCGGTGATCAGGTGCGCGCCAGCCACGAATTGCCGCCGGCGGAAACGACGGAGGCAACGCTGCAAAATCTGGGCTGGCTGGCTACTCGCGCGGTGGACCAAAGCCGTTGGCCGCTGCCCGGACCGGTGCACATCAATGTGCCGCTGCGCGAGCCGCTGGTGCCTTCGGGCGCCTTGCCGGAATATGCAGTGGCAGCCATGCCGAAAACGGTGAGCTATCCGGCCATGTTGCCGCCATCGGATGAAATCGCCTGCTGGGCTACGGAGCTGTCCGGCAGACCGGGGCTGATCGTGTGCGGCGAGGGCGAGCATCGGGATGGCTTCCCCACTGTGCTGGCGCAACTCGCCGAGCAACTGGCCTGTCCGGTGCTGGCCGATCCGCTGTCCAATCTGCGCTTCGGTGCACATGACCGCTCCCGCATTTTCAGCCGTTACGATGCCTTCCTGCGGCGCCCCAAATTTACCGAAACGCATAGTCCGGAATGGGTGCTGCGCTTCGGCGCCATGCCGGTGTCCAGGCAGTTGCAGAACACCCTGGCGGCCTGCACTGGGGCAAGGCATTTTCTGGTGGAAGCTCACGGGCGCTGGCCCGATCCGCTGCATCTAACCACCCGACTGCTGCGCGCCGATGCCGATGCGGTATGCGCAGCCCTGGTCGCGGCGCGGCCGCTTCCGGCACCCGTTGCGTGGCTGGCGGATTTTGCTGCAGAGGAGCGCTGCGTCGCCGAGTTGGCGCCAGCCTTTGCGAAACCGATCGAGGCCGAGGTGGTGGAATCTCTGCTGCATCAACTTGCGGGGGGGTGTCTGTTCAGCGGCAATTCCATGGCGATTCGCGATCTCGACAGCTTTGCTGCGGGCGGCGAGGCGCTGCTGCGCATCGTCGGCAACCGCGGCGCCAGCGGCATCGATGGCAATGTGTCCACCGCGCTGGGCTTGTGCGCTGCGCTGGGCAAGCCGGTGGTGGCGCTGCTGGGGGATCTGGCTTTCTATCACGACATGAATGGTCTGCTGGCTGCGCGCGGGATGAACATCACCTTTGTCGTGTTGAACAACGGTGGCGGGGGGATATTCAGTTATCTGCCACAGGCCGGTCTGGAGGATTTCGAGCGTGCCTGGCTGACGCCGACCGAGCTGGATTTTTCCCATGCCGCCCGGATGTACGGTCTTGAATACCAGAAGGTGGAATGCGGCGAAGATTTCGACGCCGCGCTCGCGGCGGCGCTGGAGCACGACGGGCCGGATCTGATCGAGGTGACGGTTGACCGGGAAGTCAGCGTCGCCCGCCACAAGGCCTATTGGGCGGCGGTGGCGAGCGGCTGATTATTTGGCGGAACGCAAGCCGAAGCGGAACACGTCCTTCGAGCACACGTCGATGCAGCGCCCGCAGTTGGTGCAGTTGGGCGAGAGGATGGCCGGGCCGACATTCTGTTTCGCCCCCTTCAGCGCCGGCCTGATCACCTGCGGTTCGGGGCAGACTGCGAAGCAGTCCATGCAGTCGTTGCACGCTTCGCGCTTGGCGGCGCTGACCCGCAGCGGGCTCCATTTGCCGAGCAGGCTGTAGAACGCGCCGACCGGGCAGACGTGGCCGCACCAGGCGTTGGCGCTGACGAACAGATCGAGCAGGAACACCGCCAGCACGATCGTCCAGGTCATGCCGATGCCGAAAATCAGGCCGCGGTGGAGCATCGATACCGGGTTGATCAGCTCCCAGGCAATAGTGCCGGTGACGGCCGCCAGCACCATTGTCATTGCCAGCACCCAGTAGCGCAGCTTGCGCGAGATGTGCGCGCCGCCCTTGATGCCGAGGCGACCGCGCAGCCAGGCCGCCGCATCGGTGACCAGATTGACCGGGCAGACCCAGGAACAATAGACGCGCCCCCCGACCAGGAAGTAGAACGCCAGCACGATGGCAACGCCGATCAGCGCCAATTTTTCCGGCATATGGCCGGCCAGCAGCGATTGCAGCAGGACGTAGGGATCGGCCAGAGGCAGGGTGTTGAGCGTCAGGCTGTAGGCGAGGTTGCCCTTGACGATCCACAGGCCGGCGAGCGGTCCGGCCAGGAACAGGGCGAGAATGGCGAGCTGCGAGCTGCGCCGCAGGATCAGCCACTTGTGGCTGGCGAACCAGCCCTTCTCGGCAACCGCTTCGGCGCCGATGGCGCGCGCGCTCATGGGTTATCCTCCGGGCGGCGGGTCGGCATGGTGATGATGTTCTGGTCGTCGATCAGGGACTTGCCGGCCTTCTTCTTTTCTTCCCAGCCCAAGCGGTAGTGGCCGCCGAGTTCGCCTTTGGCGAGCTTGATCGGATAGACCTTGATCGCGGCCTCTTCCAGCACGCACGCCTTTTCGCATTTGCCGCAGCCGGTGCAGGCGTCGGAATGCACCGTCGGCAGGAACATGGCGTGTTTGCTGGTGCGCTGGTTATGCACCGCTTCCAGGGTAATCGCCTTGTCGATCAGCGGGCAGACGCGATAGCAGACGTCGCAGCGCATGCCGAGGAAGTTGAGGCAGGTTTCGTGGTCGACCAGCACCGCCAGCCCCATTTTCGATTTGGTGATATCGGTGAGCTGATGGTCGAGCGCGCCGGTGGGGCAGGCCTTGACGCAGGGAATGTCCTCGCACATTTCGCAGGGCAACTCGCGCGCCACGAAATAAGGCGTGCCGGTGGCGACGTTGTGCTCGGGCTTCGCCAGTTCCAGGATATGGTAGGGGCAGTCGCGCACGCACAGCCCGCAACGGATGCAGGCGCCCTGGAAATCGGCTTCCAATAGTGCGCCGGGCGGACGAATGGCAAGCGGCGGCAGTGCCCTGGATTGCTTGGTATAGAGTGCCAACCCGGTTCCCATCAGGCCGACGGTACAGGCGGTCTTCGCCATGTCGATCAGGAACTGGCGCCGCGAAGCCTGCCTGGCGCCGGGTGTTTTGCCGTGGGTGTCGTTCATTTGCTTGAAACGCTATGCCGCTTCTTCGGTGTCCGGCTCGAAATGATGGTAGACCATAGCGGTGGAGAGTACCCCCGGGGTTTTGCCGATTTCATCGAATATATCCGTGATTTCCCGGTCGCCGGGTTTTTCGATGGTGACGACCATCTTGCCTTCGGCGCTGGCGGCATGGACTTCCACGCCGGGGATTTTCCCCAGCTGGGTGCGAACCCTATCGATTTTGTCCGGACTGGCATGAACCACGATGCCTGAAATGTTCATTGTTGGCCTTTGCGATGATGACAATATTAACTTTAAGCTGTTTGTGGCCAGCTTGCGCCCAAGGTTTTTTTATCGCCTTGACGCAAATCAAAAACGCTTAAATTCTTGTCTGCCTTATCAGTCCGGTCTCAGGCGAGGCCTTGAAAAATCGGGGGTCGTAGGATTCCCTTTAGAATTTGAGGAAATGTTGATCTAAGTCAAGGCCACCATTATTCGAGTGGGGGATTATTTGCACATCGTGTAATCGACACGAGTCGTGGTGTTAAATGCGCTTCCTGTTATTGGAAAGCGCAATGCAATCTTCACTCGTAATAATAGGGGGTTTTGTGATGAAAATGTTTACCGTTTCCGCGCTGGCGTTGGCCATGGCCGGAGTGTTCAATGTAGCATACGCTGCCGATGAGCCAAGCTTGTCGCCGGAAGCCAAGGCTGCGAGCGCGAAGCTTTATTTCGAGCGTTGTGCCGGTTGCCACGGTATTTTGCGCAAGGGGGCCACGGGTAAAAACCTGGAGCCTGCGAATTCCATTAAGCTGGGCCATAACCGCCTGGAGAAGATCATCTCCTACGGTACGGAAGGCGGCATGGTGAACTTCGACGATATCCTCACCAAAGAGGAAATCTCGAACATGGCCACCTACATCCAGCTAACGCCTGATACGCCGCCGGAGTGGGGCATGAAGGACATGATGAACAGCTGGAAGCTGGTCATCAAGCCGGAAGATCGCCCCAAGAAGCCGATGAGCAAGGTCAACCTGAAGAACGTGTTCTCGGTGACGTTGCGTGATACCGGCGAAGTGGCGCTGATCGACGGCGACACCAAGCAAATCTGGGGCATCGTCAAAACCGGTTATGCCGTGCACATTTCCCGCGTGTCCAAGTCCGGTCGCTATGTCTATGTGATCGGCCGCGACGGCAAACTCGACCTGATCGACATGTGGTTCGAGAAACCCACCGTGGTGGCAACCCTGAAGGTCGGCATCGAAGCCCGCTCGGTGGAAACCTCCAAGTTCAAGGGCTACGAGGACAAGTATGCGATCGCCGGTGCCTACTGGCCGCCGCAGTACGTGATTACCGAGGGCGATACGCTGAAGCCGCTGAAGATTGTGTCCACCCGCGGCATGACGGTAGACGGCGAGTACCATCCGGAGCCGCGCGTGGCCTCTATCGTGGCGACCGAGGGAAAACCTGAATGGGTGGTCAACATCAAGGAAACCGGCATGATCAGGCTGGTGGATTACTCGGACATCAAGAACCTGAAGGAAACCACGATCGAATCCGCCAAGTTCCTGCATGACGGCGGCTGGGACTCGACCAAGCGCTATTTCCTGGTGGCGGCAAACACCTCCAACAAGGTGGCGGTGGTGGATACCAAGACCGGCAAGCTGGCTGCGCTGGTGGATACCAAAGCGCGTCCTCACCCTGGCCGTGGCGCAAACTTCGTGCATCCCAAGTTCGGTCCGGTATGGGCGACTTCCCACTTGGGTGCCGACGTGATCACCCTGATCGGAACAGACCCCGTCAAGCACAAGCAGTATGCCTGGAAAGTGGTTCAGGAGCTGAAGAACCACGGCGGCGGCTCGCTATTCGTGAAGACACATCCGAAGTCCAATCACCTTTGGGCAGATGCCCCGCTGAACCCGGAGAAAGATCTGGCCGAGTCGGTGACGGTGTATGACATCAGGAACCTGGATAAGCCGCCGGTTGTCATCAACGTTGCCAAGATGGCTGATTTGCCCGAATCCAAGGCGGTCAAGCGCGTGGTGCAGGCCGAGTACAATGCAGACGGCACTGAAGTCTGGTACTCGATCTGGGCGGGCAAGACCGAACCGTCCGCGATCGTGGTGATAGACGACAAGACGCTCAAGATGAAGGCCGTGATCAAGGATCCGAAGCTGATTACGCCGACCGGCAAATTCAACATCTTGAACACCCAGCACGACATCTATTAATTGTCAGGTTGAACCCGGGGCTGGCACCCCGGGTTTTTCACTCTGACTAGAGTTATTGCTAAATAATATATTGGAACGGTGACAGATTATGATGAA
Organism: Sulfuricella sp.; assembly: GCF_035531155.1. Taxonomy (NCBI): domain Bacteria; kingdom Pseudomonadati; phylum Pseudomonadota; class Betaproteobacteria; order Nitrosomonadales; family Sulfuricellaceae; genus Sulfuricella; species Sulfuricella sp. The sequence continues at coordinate 25,486 of NZ_DATKTK010000049.1, forward strand.
AAATTACACTGGATATGGATTGTTGGCAGTTGGTGCCCTATTCGGCTTTTCTGTTGCAACAGGCGCAAGCGCCGATGTGAGCAAGCTGACCGAGAGTTGTGTCGGCTGTCATGGCAAGGGTGGCTCCAGCACGGAGGCGGCTATTCCGAATATCAGCAGCTATTCAACAGAATATATGACGGGTGCCTTGAAGCTATACAAGAGCAAGGAACGTCCCTGCCCGGAGGTCAAGATTCCTGGCGGTGCCAAGAAGGGCAGCAAATCAGATATGTGTCAGGCGGTCAAGGACTTGAGCGACAGCGATATCAAGCAAGTAGCAGAATATTTTGCCGAGCAGAAATTTGTTCGCACCCCGCAGAAGTTTGATCCGGCATTGGCGAAGAAGGGTAAAGGGCTTCACGATAAGCTTTGCGAAAAATGCCATTCCGAAGGCGGCAGTGTGGCAAGTGACGACTCTGGTATTCTGGCGGGCCAGAAGATGGCTTATCTGGATGAGCAGATCAAGTTCTTTACTGAAGGTAAGCGACCCATGGCCAAAAAGATGAAGCCGAAGCTGGAAGAACTGGACAAGGCCGGTATTGAAGCCGTTATTCATTATTATGGCAGCTTCAAGTAATACGCATGACGCTCGATGACGCCTGGGAAGCGCAAGCATCCCAGGCATATTCGGAAGAAAAATTGAGCCATTGAGAATGGCGCCATATGGCGTGTTCAGTAATATGGCATTTCAACTGGTTGAATGCGGCTGTAGCACTAAATTAAAGGGTTCGGTATGTCGGATGCACAAAATTCTAGAAAAGGCTGGTGGGTGGCGCTGCGTAGCCCTAGCGCCCGTTATTCGTTGTTGACGTTGCTGGGCGGGGGCTTCATTGCGGGTATTGTTTTCTGGGGTGGCTTCAATACCGCGATGGAAGCGACTAATACGCTTGAGTTTTGTCTTTCCTGCCACGAGATGAAGAATACCGTTTATCAGGAATACAAAACAACCATCCATGCCTCGAATCGCACCGGCGTGCGCGCCGTCTGTTCCGATTGCCACGTTCCCAAGGACTGGATTCACAAGATGCAGCGCAAGATTCAGGCGAGCGGGGAAGTATGGGGCAAGCTGACGGGCACCATCGATACCAAGGAAAAATTCGAGGCCAAACGGCTGGAACTGGCGAAGCATGAATGGGCCAGAATGAAGAACTCGGATTCGCGCGAATGTCGCAACTGCCACAGCTACGCGGGGATGAATATGGAGGTGCAGGACAAGATGGCCAAGAAGAAACATACTCAGGCCGCAGAGCCAGGCTCTGGCAAGACTTGTATAGACTGCCATAAGGGCATTGCTCATAAGCTGCCCGAAGGCGCACCCGAATAAAGACTGAGTCGGGTCTGATTCAAAAGCGCCAAGACGGTGTAAATGTTTGAAGGGAAGAAGGGAATATGCCCGGACGACTTGCCTGAATAGTTGATACCCGGGGAGCTCTTGCTCCCCGATGCATTCTTGAGAGGCAGAATTTAAGTAATCTTGTTCAATGGTTGTGAAATCAATTGTGATAAAGGGAATGCGATGATCAAGCCTGTGATTGCTGTTTCTGCATTAAGTCTGGCCATGGCGGGTGCCATTGGGCCTGTATTCGCCGCCGATGTGGGCCAGGCGCCAGCCAAGAAAATTGTCGTATTTTACCCGGGTAGTTCGGGTATGGAGTGGATATTGACGGGCACCGAACATGGGGGCGCAAAGGCCGTCAAAAAGGGCGAGCCGTGCACGGGCTGTCATGTCGATGAGAAAACCGGGATGAACGAGTCGGCCGAAATCGGAGCAAAAATTCTTTCCGGGGCAAAATCCAAGAACACGGCACTTGAGCCCGACCCTATCAAGGGCAAGCCGGGCAGCATCCCGGTGAGCGTGCAAGCCTCTCATGATGCTGATAACCTGTATCTACGCTTCACCTGGAAGAATACCGGCTTTCATAGCGGCAACAAGATGGATCCTGACAACCCCCTCAAGCTGGCGGTCATGCTGGAAGAGATCGGCAAGGTCGAGCTTGATTCCACGGGAGGGTGCTGGGCAACTTGTCATAACGATGTGCGCACCATGCCCGGTGTTAAGGATGACAAGAAAACCAAATATGTTAAAGACGGTAATTTGGCTGCAGGCAAGTTCTTCGATATTTTTCAGTTCAGGAGCGGCAGTGGACAAAAGATGGCCGATGGACATATCGCAGACAAGCGCGTGATGGAAGGTGGGAAGGCGCTGCAGGAAGCCAAGGGTGAGTTGAGTGGCGATACCTGGACGGTTAATTTTACGCGCAGGCTCAAAGGCGGTGATGGCGACGTGGCGCTACAGCCAGGCAAGGAATACAATTTCGGCTTCGCCATTCATGATGACTATACCGTAGGCCGTTACCACTATGTCTCATTCGGATACACGCTCGGCCTGGATAATGCAGGCGCCAGTATCAACGCAGTAAAACAATAATTCAAGCACGGGCGGGGCAGGCCCCGCCCGCATTCACGCAGTAGTATTCAAGAAAAGGGGATGCGGCCCGCGCCGTTGCAGGTGTTTTCTTTTTTTGCGAAGAGAGGTGAATGACGATGAATTCCATAGCGATTCGAATGTTCAAGATTGCGGCTTCCGCCGCACTTGTTTTGACGGTTGGCCTGGCTCATGCGGGCGAGGTTGTCGAGGTCAGCATCGAGAAAATGAAGTTCGAGCCGCAGCAGATCAAAATCAAGCCGGGCGCCACGGTAAAGTGGGTCAATAATGAGAAACGCAACAACCATTCCGTCTGGTTTCAGAAAGAGGGCTTCCCGGAGTCCGAACGGTTTTTTCCTGGAGAGTCCTGGCAGCGCACTTTTGATAAACCGGGTGTTTACCCTTACCTTTGCGGACCTCATCCTGAAATGACCGGAGTCGTGGAAGTTGCCGAATAGATTTTCCCGGATTTGCCGGATCAGCGGGTTATTGCTCTCGGTGGTTTTCCCCGGCATGGTCTTTGCCGATTTGCCTTCTCCCGCGCGCCAAGCGGAGTTACTTAATCTGGTGCGCCAGGATTGCGGTTCCTGCCACGGGCTGCGGCTTGAGGGCGGGCTCGGTCTGCCGCTTACCCCGCAAGCGCTCAGGGAAAAATCTCCCGAGGTGCTGAAGCAGACCATCCTGCATGGGCGCGGCGGCACGCCGATGCCGCCGTGGAACCCGTTCCTGACCGAGGCTGAGGCCAGCTGGATAGTCGATATTCTGTTGAAGGGACTACCCGATGCACATTAATTCCTTTTTTGTCGCCAATTTCCACGAATTTTCACGAAATGATTCAGGTCGATTCGTGTTCGTTCGTGGCCTGCTCTTGTTTCTTACCGTTTTCGGTCTTGCCGGCTGCGCCACTCCGCAACTGCGCGGCACCGGCGACCTTGGGGTGGTCATCGAGCGCGCCGCAGGCAGCATCCAGGTGGTGGAAACCACTCGCCGCACCCGGCTTGGCCAAATTGTCGGCCTGGGTGACTTGTCCCATGCCTCGGTCAATTATTCTCGCGACGAGCGCTATGCTTTCGTGTTCGGCCGCGACGGCGGGTTGACCAAGGTGGATTTGCTTGAAATGCGTATCGTCAAGCGCGTGATGCAGTCGGGCAACAGCATCGGTGGCGCGATTTCCCAGGACGGCAAACTGATCGCGGCGGCGAACTACACGCCCGGCGGCGTCAAAGTGTTCGATGCAGAAACGCTCGACTTGGTGGCTGACATTCCCGCTATCGACGATGCGGGCAAGCCCTCCAAGGTGATTGGGCTGGTGGATGCGCCCGGCAACCGGTTTGTGTGGAGCCTGTTCGAGGCGGGTGAAATCTGGGTGGGCGACCTGCGCGACCCGGCTAGACCAAAACTCACCAAGTTTAAGAATATCGGCAAGGAGCCCTACGACGCCATGATTACCGCCGACGGGCGCTATTATCTGGCCGGGCTGTTCGGCGAGGATGGGTTGGCATTGCTGGATTTGTGGAATGTGGCGGCCGGCGTGAAAAGGGTGCTGAACGGTTACGGCAAGGGTGAGCAGAAGCTGCCGGTGTACAAGATGCCGCACCTCGAAGGTTGGGCGGCGACCGGCAATGAATTGCTGGTGCCGGCGGTGGGGCGACATGAAGTTCTGGTCATTGACCAGAACAAATGGACCGAGGCCGGGCGCATTCCCGTCCACGGCCAGCCGGTGTTCGTCGTGGCGCGCCCGGATAATCGCCAGGTATGGGTCAATTTCGCTTTTCCGCACAACGAGGTAGTGCAGGTGATCGATGTGCCGAGCCGCACTATTGTTAAGACATTGAAACCGGGCAAGGGTGTGTTGCACCTTGAATTCACCCCCAGGGGCGAACAGGTTTGGGTGTCGGTGCGCGACGAGAATCGGGTGGAGATTTACGATGCCGAAACCTTCGAAAAAATCGGTGAGTTGCCGGCCGACAAGCCCAGCGGCATTTTCTTTACGCCGCGCGCCCACCGCATCGGTCTGTGAGTGACCGAATAACCGGAAACTTGACCTAGAGCAAGGCTAGCCCTGAATGGGTAGTGCACACTGCTTTCATCCTGTTGCCGGCGAGGCCCTAAAATGACGGAGCTCGAACTTCATCTGCTCAACGATTTCCAGCGCGATTTTCCGCTGGTGCCGGCGCCGTTCGGCGTGCTGGCCGGACGTTTGGGGGTAAGTGAAGCCGATGTGCTGGAAACGCTAATTCAGCTTCAGGCGCGTGGTGCGGTGAGCCGGGTTGGTGCGGTGTTCAGACCGCATAGCATCGGCTCCAGCGCGCTTGCCGCGCTCGCCGTTCCTGCGGCGGAGCTCGATGAAGTGGCGCAGCTGGTGAACGGCTACGCCGAAGTGAATCACAACTACGAACGCGAGCACCACTATAACCTTTGGTTCGTCGTCGCCGCCGCCGACGAGGCGCGGGTGCGCGAGGTACTGGGCGAGATTGAGCATCGTACCGGCTGCCCGCTCCTGCATTTGCCGATGCTTGAAGACTATCACATCGATCTCGGCTTCGACTTGGTCCAGCCGCATCAGGGGCAACGTAGCGCTACCGCGAGGCGTGCCCCCTCCCCGTCGGATACGCTGCACCGGGCGGCTGTGCCGCAGCCATCCGAAACTGCGCTGATTGGCGCGGTCCAGCAAGGACTGCCGCTGGTGCCGCGTCCCTACGCGGAAATCGGGGCGAGCATTAACCTCACCGAGAGCGAAGTGATCGCCGGGCTCGCGCACTTGGCGGAACAGGGCATCATCAAGCGCATGGGGGTGGTGGTGCGCCACCATGAGCTCGGCTATCGCGCCAACGCGATGGTGGTATGGGACATTCCCGACGACCGGGTCAGTGCGCTGGGGCACTGCATCGGCAAGTTCGATTTTGTCACACTGTGCTACCGGCGGCCGCGGCGTTTGCCGGCCTGGCGCTATAACCTGTTTTCCATGATTCATGGCCAGAACCGCGACGAAGTGCTGAGCCTCGTGGCTCAGTTGAAGGAGCGGTGCGGCCTGCAGGATATCGCCCACGAAGTATTGTTCAGCCGTCGCCGCTTCAAGCAATGCGGTGCCCGCTACGTGGCAGATTCTGCCCCGGAGCAGGCTACCCTGCGCAACGTGGCCAGCGGGAGCTGAATATTCCGATGGATGAGTTGGACCGGGCAATCATCAATTCCCTGCAGGGCGGCTTCCCTGTCTGCGACCGCCCCTTTGCCGAGGTCGCGGCGCGGCTCCAGACCACCGAGCCGGAGCTGATTTCAAGAATTGACCAGCTTCTGAAGCAAGGAATTCTATCCCGCTTCGGCCCGATGTACCATGCGGAGCGCATGGGCGGAAGCCTGAGCCTGGCAGCGATGAAAATCCCGGAGTCCGATTTCGAGCGGGTGGCGGCAATCGTCAACGCGATGCCACAGGTCGCGCATAATTATGCGCGCGACCATGTGCTCAGTATGTGGTTCGTGCTCGCCACCGAAACACCCCAGGATCATGCGGAGGCGCTCAGGAAGATCGAACAGGAAACTGGTTATCCGGTCTATGACATGCCCAAGATCAAGGAGTATTTTGTCGGACTGAGGCTGGCGGTATGACACTCGAAGCCCCACTCGACGAGATCGACCGCCGTATTGTCCTGGCCACCCAGTCCGGCCTGCCCTTGGAGCCGCAGCCTTATCACGCGGTTGCCCGGCAGGTTGGGATTTCCCCCGAAGAGGTGATGGCGCGTATGCGCCGCATGCTCGAAACCGGCATGATCCGCCGTATCGGTGCGGTGCCCAATCATTACGCCCTGGGCTACAAGGCGAATGGCATGACGGTGTGGGATGTCCCCGATGAGAAGGTGGACGAACTGGGTGAACGGGTCGGCGCGCTGGATTTTGTCAGCCACTGCTATCATCGCCCGCGTCATCTGCCGGATTGGCCTTATAATTTTTTTGCCATGGTGCACGGCCATGACCGTGGTGAGGTGGAGGAGCAGGTACGCCGTATCGCAGAATTGCTCGGCGACGCCGACCGTGGCCATGAGATTCTTTACAGCACGCGCATCCTGAAGAAAACCGGGTTGCGGATAAGCGGGTGAGGAGTAATGAATCAAGAGTGATGAGTGAAGGGCGGTTTGTACCCATCGCCCCTTACTCATCACCCACTACCAGAGGTTAACTATGTTTCGTATTTCCCAATTCATGCAGGAAATTGCCCAGCCCACGCCACTCGGGTCGAAGCGCAATCCGCCCGGGCCGGTGGTGATCTGGAATTTGATCCGGCGCTGCAACCTGACCTGCAAGCACTGCTATTCGATTTCGGCGGACAAGGATTTTCCCGGCGAGTTGTCCACCGCGGAAGTTTTTACCGTGATGGACGATCTCAAGCACTTCCGAGTGCCGGTGCTGATCCTGTCGGGCGGCGAGCCGCTGCTGCGCCCGGATATTTTCGAGATTGCCCTCCGTGCAAAAGAGCTGGGATTCTATGTGGGTCTGTCGAGCAACGGCACGCTGATCGACGAAAGTAACATCGACCGCATCGCTGCGGTGGGGTTCGACTACGTCGGAGTGAGCCTGGACGGCATTCAGGAAACCCACGACAAATTCCGCCGCATGGCGGGTGCGTTCGACAAATCCATGCACGGCATCCGCCTGTGCAAGTTGCGCGGCATCAAGGTCGGCATCCGTTTCACTCTGACCCAGGATAATGCGCACGATTTGCCAGGCTTGCTGCAATTGATGGAAGAAGAAGATCTGGACAAGTTTTACCTGTCGCACCTCAACTATGCCGGCCGGGGCAACAAGAACCGCAAGGACGATGCATTCCATCAGACCACCCGGCAGGCGATGGACCTGTTGTTCGATACTTGCTGGCGTTACCAGAAAGAGGGCCGGCATAAGGAATTTGTCACCGGCAACAACGATGCCGACGGGGCCTATCTGCTGTTCTGGGTGCGGCGAAATTTCCCGCAGCTTGAAGAACATGTCCGCGCCAAGCTGGCGCAGTGGGGCGGCAATTCCTCCGGCGTCAACGTCGCCAATATCGACAATCTGGGGAATGTCCATCCCGATACCATGTGGTGGAACTACAATCTCGGCAATGTGCTCGAGCGGCCGTTCTCGGAAATCTGGATGGACACCTCCGACCCTATCATGGCCGGGCTGAAGGCGCATCCGCGCAAGGTCGGCGGGCGCTGCGGCGCATGCCGGCATTTCGATATCTGCGGCGGCAACACCCGGGTACGTGCCTGGCAGGTGAGCGGCGACCCGTGGGCGGAAGACCCCGCCTGCTATCTGGATGATGATGAAATCGGCATCGCTGTTGAGGCGGCTACTGAAAGTTGAAAATGATCAAAAAATCTCTGTGTCTCTGTGTCTCTGTGGCGGGTTTGTTCTTGGCGTTTGCCGCCTACGCCGGTCAGCCGGTTGAAAAAAACTACGCCGACCACTGCGCTTCTTGCCACGGCGCAGAGCGCCTGGGCGGCGCCGGGCCGGCGCTGCTGCCGGAGAATCTGGAGCGCCTGCGCCGGCCCGAGGCGTTCAAGACCATTGCCGAAGGGCGCATCGCCAGCCAAATGGCGGGCTTCGCCGACAAGCTCGCCAAGGACGAGATCCAGGCGCTGGTGGGCTTGATCTACCAGCCGTTGGCCAAGGCGCCGGTGTGGGGCGCGGACGAGATCATTACCTCGCATCTCCAGCACGTCACCGAGGCTCTGCCGGATAAGCCGGTATTCGACGCCGACCCGCTTAACCTCTTTGTGGTGGTGGAAGTGGGCGATCACCACGCCACCATCCTGGATGGCGACAAGTTCGAACCGATCCACCGTTTCCAGACCCGCTTCGCCCTGCACGGCGGGCCCAAGTTCTCCCCGGATGGCCGCTTTGTGTATTTCGCCTCGCGCGACGGTTGGGTCAGCAAGTTCGATATCTACAACCTGAAAACCGTGGCGGAGGTGCGCGCCGGCATCAACACCCGCAACATCGCCGTTTCCGGCGATGGCAAGACGGTGCTGGTGGGCAATTACCTGCCTCATTCGCTGGTGCTGCTGAATGCTGAGGATCTTACCCTGATCAAGGTGATTCCAACTGCCGATCGGTCCGGCAAGACTTCACGGGTTTCCGCGGTGTACCAGGCCGAACCGCGCGGCAGCTTCGTCGCGGCGCTGAAGGATGTGAAGGAGGTGTGGGAGATTCCCTACGGGGATAAGGATTTTCCGGTGCGGCGCATCGCCGTGGATAACTATCTGGATGACTTCTTTTTCGATCAGACCTACCGCCACCTGATCGGCGCATCGCGGGACGGGCAGAAGGGGCAGGTGATCGATCTCGATTCCGGCAAGAAAGTGGCGGAAATCGATTTGCCGGGCATGCCCCACCTGGGTTCCGGCATTACTTGGGAGTATCAGGGTCGTCCGGTGATGGCGACGCCCAATTTGAAAGAAGCGCTGGTGAGCGTGATCGACATGACCACCTGGCAGACGGTGAAGCAAATCAAGACAATCGGCCCCGGCTTCTTCATGCGCAGCCATGAAAACACGCCCTATGCCTGGACCGACGGCTTCAGTAGCGGCAACCCGGCCAGTCGTGACGCGATGACGCTGATCGACAAGCGCACCCTGGAAGTAGTGAAAATTCTTCGCCCGATTCCGGGCAAGACGGCGGCGCACGTGGAATTCACCCGCGACGGCAAATATGCGCTGGTCAGCGTGTGGGAGATGGATGGCGCGCTGGTGATCTACGATGCGGCCACCCTCAGAGAGGTCAAGCGACTGCCGATGAAGAAACCATCCGGCAAGTATAACGTCTACAATAAGATTACTCGCTCAGCCGGGACCAGCCACTGATTTACTGCTGGCCGTAGGCGCGGAGTTTGCCCATATCCAGGATGGTTACGTCCTTGCCTTTGACATTGATCAGACCGGCTGCGGACAAGTCGTGCAGGACCCGGGAAAAGGTTTCCGGCGAGATGTTGAGGCGCGAGGCGATCACGGTTTTGCTGGCGGTTAGATTGACGTGTAGATCCTTGCAGCTGTCAGGATTGTCGCAGTCATGTTGCAGCAGGTAGCCGATTACTCGCTGGGTGCAGGAGCGCAAGCTGTAGGCTTCAACATCGCCGATCAGGCTGTGCAGCCTGCTGCTTAGCCCGGCCAGCATCTTGCGGCAGAAAATCGGATCGCGCTCGATTCCATCGAACACGGCCGTTTTGGAAATATGCAGCAGCAGGGAATCGGCCAGAGCCTGGGCATAGACCGGGTAAGGCATGCCCATGAACATCACCGCTTCCCCGAAGGTTTTGCCGGGGCCAACCAGATGCACCACCTTTTCCACTCCCTGCGGCGATGAGAATGCCAGCTTCAACTGGCCGTGAACCACGACGTAAAAGCCCTGGGACGGATCACCCCGCTGAAACACTATTTCCCCGCGCGTAGTGTGCAATTCCCTGGTGTTTTGCGCGATCCGGCCGATTTCTTCCGGGCCCATTTGCTTGAACAGGGGGAGATTGGCCAGAATTGCGTGAACCTTGGTGATGCTCAAATCATTTCCTCTCGGGAGTCGGTCAGTATCGCTGCGGGGTAAGCAACAGAAAATACTACCGATTTACATATCGGAATGCAATTTTATGCAGTGTAGCGTGCTTGTAGGTTTGGTTTGTCGCAAGATATTCGAAATATTTGATTTATGTCAAGGCCGGTGAAACCGTTTGCGCGCAATCTTATTCCCACGATATGAAAGTGGGATTATGTCCTGTGACAAACGGCATTAGCCGCGCGCAATTTATCCGCGGGAATTTCAATGGATCCAAGCAAGTAATCCGTCCGCCTTGGGCGGTGGCCGAGCCGGATTTTGTGGAGGCATGCAGCCGTTGCGGTGACTGCGTTGGAATTTGTCCCGAGAAAATCCTGGAAACCGGTCGGGGCGGCTTCCCCCAAGTGAATTTTTCCAAAGGAGAGTGCACTTTCTGCGGCGACTGCGCTGGGAAGTGCACAAGTGGCGCCTTGAACAAGCGGAATTTCGATGCGCCCTGGCCACTATTGAAGGCCATCATCGAACCATCCTGCTTGGCCCTGAAGCAAGTGGTGTGCCACACCTGCGGTGAGTCCTGCCCGGCTGGCGCCATCCGCTTCAGAATTTCTGTCGGCGCGGTTGCCCGGCCGGAAGTTGATCCTGCGGCCTGCACCGGCTGTGGGGCGTGTTATGGGCCATGCCCGGTTTCCGCCGTAACGATCGGCGAGATACTTGCGGAAGCGGCTGCTTGAACGATTTTGGGAAACGATGATTTTTTGCGAGGAGGTCTTAAATGAAGTTGACGCGACGGGAATTTATCAAGACCAGTGCAGTAGCCGCGACGGCCGTTGCGGCTGGGGTGACGGTGCCGGGCGTGCGGGAAGCGCTGGCGGCGGGCGGCGATACCGGCATTAAATGGGACAAGGGCGCCTGCCGTTTCTGCGGCACCGGTTGCGGCGTGCTGATCGGCACTAAGGGTGGCCGCATAGTGGCAACCCAGGGCGATCCGGATGCGCCGGTCAACAAGGGCCTGAACTGTATCAAGGGCTATTTCCTGTCCAAGATCATGTATGGCAAGGATCGCCTGACCACGCCTCTGCTGCGGATGAAAGACGGCAAGTTCGACAAGAACGGCGAATTCACCCCGATCAGCTGGGATGCAGCCTTCGATATCATGGAGCTGAAGGTCAAGGAAACCCTGAAAGCCAAGGGCCCGACCGCCATTGGTATGTTCGGTTCCGGCCAGTGGACGGTTTGGGAAGGCTACGCTGCCGCCAAGCTGTTCAAGGCCGGTTTCCGCTCCAACAACCTTGACCCCAACGCCCGCCATTGCATGGCTTCCGCCGTGGCCGGCTTCATGCGCACCTTCGGCATCGATGAGCCGATGGGCTGCTACGATGACGCCGAGCACGCCGATGCCTTCGTGCTGTGGGGCTCCAACATGGCCGAGATGCACCCGATCCTGTGGTCGCGCATTACCGACCGCCGTCTCACCGCGTCGCACGTCAAGGTGCATGTGCTGTCCACCTTTACCCACCGCAGTTGCGAACTGGCGGACAACGAGCTGATTTTCACGCCGCAGTCCGATCTGGCGATCCTCAACTACATCTGCAACTACATCATCCAGAACAAGGCGGTGAATGAGGATTTCGTCAAGAAGCATGTCAACTTCAAGAAGGGGGTGACCGACATCGGCTACGGCCTGCGCCCCAACCATCCGCTCGAGCAGGTTGCCGGCAATAACGGTTACCCCGGTGCCGATGGCAAACCCAAGGGAGACCCCAACAAGGCTGCGCCGATCACCTTCGACGAGTTCAAGCAGTTCGTTTCCGAATACACCCTGGACAAGGCCCATGAAATCTCCGGTGTGCCCAAGGACAGGCTGGAGGAACTGGCCAAGGCTTATGCCGATCCCAAGACCAAGGTGGTGTCCTACTGGACCATGGGTTTCAACCAGCATACCCGCGGCACCTGGGTCAACAACATGATCTACAACGTCCATCTGCTGGTGGGCAAGATCTCCGAGCCCGGCAACGGCCCGTTCTCGCTGACCGGCCAGCCCTCGGCGTGCGGTACGGCGCGCGAGGTGGGTACTTTCTCGCATCGCCTGCCCGCCGACATGGTGGTGATGAACCCGAAACACCGTGAAATTGCCGAGAAAATCTGGAAGCTGCCCGCTGGCACCATTCCCGACAAGCCCGGTTTCCACGCCGTGCTGCAAAGCCGCATGCTGAAGGATGGCAAGCTCAATTTCTACTGGACTTCCACCACCAACAACATGCAGGCGGGGCCCAACGTCAACGGCGAGGTCTATCCAGGTTGGCGTAACCCGGCCAACTTCATCGTCGTGTCCGACTGCTACCCGACCCTGTCAGCGCTGGCTGCCGACCTGATCCTGCCCTCTGCGATGTGGATGGAGAAGGAAGGCGCCTATGGCAACGCCGAGCGCCGCACCCAGTTCTGGCGCCAGCAGGTCAAGCCGCAGGGCGATGCGCGTTCCGACCTGTGGCAGTACATCGAATTCTCCAAACGCTTCAAGGTGGAGGAGGTGTGGCCGGCGGATTTGATCGCCAAGATGCCGGAATACAAGGGCAAGACCCTGTACGACGTCCTTTACGCCAACGGTCAGGTCAACAAGTACCCCATGGCGGATATTCAGAAGGGCTACCCGAACAGCGATTCCGAAATGATCGGCTTCTACCTGCAAAAGGGCCTGTTCGAGGAATACGCCACCTTCGGTCGCGGCCACGGCCACGATCTGGCCGACTTCGAGCAGTACCACAAGGCACGCGGCCTGCGTTGGCCGGTGGTGGACAACAAGGAAACCTTGTGGCGCTTCCGCGAGGGTTATGACCCTTATGTGAAGAAGGGCGAAGGAATCAAGTTCTATGGACACCCAGACGGCAAGGCGGTGATTTTTGCGCTGCCCTACCAGCCGGCCGCCGAGCAGCCTGACAAGGAATACGATCTGTGGCTGTGCACTGGCCGCGTGCTGGAGCACTGGCACACCGGCTCGATGACGCGGCGCGTGCCGGAGCTGTACAAGGCATTCCCGGATGCGCTGGTGTTCATGCACCCGGATGATGCCAAGAAGCGCGGCCTCAAGCGCGGTGACGCGGTGAAGCTGGTGACCCGTCGCGGCGAGGTGATGACCCGTGTCGAAACCCGCGGCCGCAACAAAATGCCGGTCGGGCTGGTGTTCATTCCCTTCTTCGACGAAAGTCGCATGGTGAACAAGCTCACGCTGGACGCGACCTGCCCCATTTCCAAGGAAACCGATTTCAAGAAATGTGCGGTTAAGGTGGTGAAGGCCTGAAGCCAGGCTAAATATTGACTCGATGGAGGATCAAATGAAGATTCATTACTCGTTGACCGCGACAATGCTCGCTGCGGTTGCTGCTGTTCTGTTCGTGGCGTCCTGCGCCACTACTCCGGCGGAGAAGGCCGATGTGAGGGGACTGCGTCCAAACCAGCTGACCGAACAGGATTTGGTGCCAGCCATGACTGAATATGTCGGCAAGACGCCTGGCGAGCAGGAAAGGATAGTGCGCAACTTCGAACAGCAGCCGCCGCTGATCCCGCACAAGATCGATGGCTATCGTATCGATTTCAAGGCGAACCGCTGCCTGGAGTGCCACGACCGGCCTTTCTTCAAGGAGGAAAACGCACCCAAGATCGGCGACAGCCATTACCGGGACCGGGAGGGCAAGGAGCTGAAGCATATCTGGATGGGGCGCTACAACTGCACCCAGTGCCACGTGCCGCAGGCCAACGCGCAACCGCTGGTGAGCAACACTTTCCAGTCGATCAAGGCCGGAAACTGAGCTTTTGCGCTACAACCATCCTCCGCAACAGAAATCACTGTTGCGGAGGATTTTTATTGTAGTACACTAAACTTGACGGAATAGTCCGAATTAAGTCCTGCGGGTTCACAGAGGGCTTAATCAGCGGCCCCGCGAATAGCGCCAAGGATATGGTGCGTTGGTTGTCGTAATATCAATAACCGAATAAAAGGAGGAACAATGAATCTCAAGCTGATCAATTTTGCTTTGCTTGCAGGGGGGCTCGCTGTTAGCTCGTCGCTGTGGGCGGCCCCTTCCACGCCCGCGATGCTATCGAACACCTGCGCGGGTTGCCATGGCACCAATGGCGCCAGCGCAGGCCCGAGCATGCCGATCATTGCCGGCCAGCCTGCCGCGTATATCGAAGACTCCATGAAGAAGTTCAAGAGCGGGGAGCGGCCTTCCAGCATCATGGGTCGGCTGGCCAAGGCTTATACCGACGACGACTTCAAGGCGATGGGCGAATTCTTTGGCGACAAGAAGTTCATCCGTCACAAGCAGGATGTTGATGCAGCCAAAGTGGCCAAGGGCAAGCAGGTGCATGAGCAGAACTGCAAGAAATGCCATCAGGAAGGCGGGCGCGAGTCCGAGGATGGCGGCGTGATTGCCGGCCAGTGGAAGGAGTATCTGCAGATTAACGTGAGCGATTTCCAGTCGAAGAAGCGTCCAATGCCGAAGAAAATGGCGGAAAAATTCGAGGGCTTGAGCCAGGATGAACTCGATGCCCTGATTAACTTCTACGCAAGCCAGCAATAACGGTATCCGGAGGATAACAACATGACTATGAATCGCAGAAGTTTCATTAAATTGGTGGGTGCCGCCACTGGCGTTGGACTGGCCGGTGCGCCCTTTATCTCGAACGCGGCTGAAATCATGCCGAAGAAGGGGCGCCGCGTTGTAGTGGTTGGCGGCGGTTACGGCGGCACCATCGTCGCCAAGTACATCCGCATGAACGACCCTTCCATCGAAGTGGTGCTGATCGATCGCGACAAGATCTTCATTTCCTGCCCGTTCAGCAACCTGGTGATTGGCGGCAGCCGCAAGCTGGACGAAAACAAGATCACGCGCGAGGGCTTGGCTTCCAATCACGGTGTCAAGCTGGTTTACGATGAAGTGACCGCAGTGGATACTGCCGCCAAGAAAGTCGTTCTTACCGGCGGCACCCTCAGCTATGATCGCCTGGTGCTTTCTCCCGGCATCGACTTCCGCTTCGAGGAAATCGAGGGCTACGACCCGGTAACAACGCCAAAGGTCATTCCCCACGCCTGGAAAGCCGGCGAGCAGACCCTCCTGCTGCGCAAGCAGTTGGAGGATATGCAGGCAGGCGGCACGGTAGTGCTTTCGATCCCGGTGACCCCGTTCCGCTGCCCGCCCGGGCCCTATGAGCGGATCAGCCAGATCGCCTGGTACCTGAAGAGCCACAAGCCGGGTTCCAAGATCATCGCCCTCGACGCCAATCCGGATATCGTGTCCAAGGCCGGCCTGTTCCGCAAGGGATGGGCGAAGCACTACGACGGCATGATCGACTACCGCGCCGCCAACAAGGTGGTCAAGGTCGATGCCAAGAAGCGCAGCGTCGATACCGGCGTGGAAGAAATCGCCGGTGCCGTGGTCAACCTCATTCCGCCGCAAAAGGCCGGGCTGATTGCCCACAAGGCGGGCGTGGTGGGCGAGGACAAGAAATGGTGTCCGGTCAACCAGGTGACCTACGAGTCCACCATCGCCAAGGATGTCCACATCATCGGCGACGCCGCCATCGCTGGCGCGATGCCGAAGTCGGGCTACTCCGCCAATTCCCAGGCGAAAGTGTGCGCGCTCAACATCGTGCAGTTGATGAACGACAAGGACCTGATTGACCCCTCCCACGTGAACGTCTGCTACAGCTATCTTACGGACAAGGAAGCCGTCACGGTTTCCGCCGTTTACAAAGTGGCGGAAGGCAAAACCATTGCCGTGCCGAATTCCGGTGGCGTATCGCCGGATCTGTCCGAGCTGGAAGCAATCTATGGACGTAGCTGGATCAAAAACATCCTGACCGAGATGTCTACCTGATCTTTCTGGGTAGATGCAAGATCAAGCCCCGCGCGTGCGGGGCTTTTTTTATGCGTACCGTACGGAGAAGGTTTCGAACATCGCGCCGATGCGGCTGCATAAGGCATCGTCCAGAAGTCCCCGGGCTGAGTAAGTGCTGACTGCTGCGTCGGCGCACCCCTGGGGCCTGAATTCCTGTAGTACGTAATGTTTTGCGCCCAGCCCGCGCAATTCCTCTGCCAGGCGCAGTATTGAGTCCGGGGTGTGATACAACGGGTGTGCCGTGGTGCGAAATTCATGCGGAATGCCGCTTTCCAGCAGTAGCCCAGCGCTTTCCCAAGCCTTGTCACCGCTTTCCGGGGTGTTTGTTACCTTGGCATAATCCGCGAGGCAGGCCTTGATATCCATGCCTACCCAGTCCAGGCTGGGCAAAAGTTCTTTCAGGCGTGATGGATAAGTGCCGCCGGTATGCAGCCCGATTTTGAAGCCGAGGTCGCGGACTTCGCTGATGGCGGATTGGATGTTGTTTTGCAGGGTAGGCTCCCCGCCGCTGAATACGACCGCATCCAGCAGTCCTTGGCGACGGTGCAGGAAATTCATTACTGCCGACCAATCGAGTTGGCCGTTATCGCGGGGGATAAGATGGGGATTGTGGCAATAGCCGCAGCGCCAGGGACAGCCCTGGCAAAATACCACCGCCGCCAGGCATCCGGGGTAATCAGTGCTGGTCAGCGGGGTAAGGCCACCGATTTGTAGGGTAGACAAGATGAGCTACAAGCAGCGAAAAATGCAAGAGCGGTTGAACGCTCTCGCACCTTTCGGGCATGCCGAAACTAAGCGGCCAGCTTGGCGCGGCATTCCTGGAAGTACTTGCGCTCGTAATGCTCGCCTTTTTTGCCGATGTTGAACGATGCCACAGGTCGATGGTAGCCCATTACGCGGGTCCACACTTCGCAGGGCTGGCGCTCCTCGTCGGTCAAAACGATTTCATCGGTATTGAGGTTGGTCTGGTTGGACAGATCGGTCATGGCACTCTCCTTTAGTGATGTTATAGGTAGTTGGTCAGGCGGCGGCCAACTTTTTGTTGCGCTTTTCGGCCAGGCGTTCCTGGTCGCATTTCGGGCAGTATTTATGTTCGCCATCAAGATACCCGTGCTGAGGGCAAATCGAAAATGTCGGCGTAATCGTGATATAAGGCTGGCCGAATTGTTCCAGGGCGCGGCGCACTAGCGTCTTGCAGGCTTCCGCGCTGGTGATGCGCTCGGTCATGTAGAGGTGCAGCACGGTGCCGCCGGTGTATTTCTTCTGTAACACTTCTTGCCGCTCCAGCGCCTCGAACGGATCGTCGGTGAAGCCGACCGGCAGTTGCGAGGAGTTGGTGTAGTAGGGCATGTCCTTGGTGCCGGCCTGGATGATGTCGGCGAAGCGCTTGCGGTCCTCTCTGGCGAAGCGGTAAGTGGTGCCTTCAGCCGGAGTCGCTTCCAGGTTGTACATGTGGCCGGTTTCTTCCTGGAAGGCGAGCATCCTGGCGCGCACGTGATCGAGCAGGCGCACCGCGAAAGCGTGGCCCCATTCGGTCGTGATGTCGTGCTCGTCATGGGTGAAGTTGCGGATCATCTCGTTGATGCCGTTGACGCCCAGCGTGGAGAAGTGATTGCGCAGCGTACCGAGGTAGCGCTTGGTGTAGGGGAACAGCCCCGCGTCCATGTGGCGCTGGATCACCTTGCGCTTGATTTCCAGGCTGTTCTTGCCGATTTCGAGCAGTTCGTCGAGGCGGCTGAGCAGGGCCTCCTCGTTGTTCTGGTAGAGGTAGCCAAGGCGGGCGCAGTTGATGGTGACCACGCCCACCGAACCGGTCTGCTCGGCGCTGCCGAACAGTCCGTTGCCGCGCTTCAGGAGCTCGCGCAGGTCGAGCTGCAGGCGGCAGCACATCGAGCGTACCATGTTGGGCTTGAGCTCGGAATTGATGAAGTTCTGGAAGTAGGGCAGGCCGTATTTTGCCGTCATCTCGAACAGCAGGGTGGCGTTTTCGCTTTCCCACGGGAAGTCCGGCGTCATGTTGTAAGTCGGGATGGGGAAGGTGAACACCCGTCCTTTGGCGTCGCCGGTGGTCATCACCTCGATGTAGGCGCGGTTGATCATGTCCATCTCGACCTGAAGATCGCCATAGCTGAACGGCATTTCCTTGCCGCCGACGATGTGGATTTGCTCGCGCAGGTCTTCCGGGCAGACCCAGTCGAAGGTCAGGTTGGTGAACGGCGTCTGGGTGCCCCAGCGCGACGGCACGTTGAGGTTGTAGATCAGCTCCTGAATGTACTGCTTGACGCAGGAATAGGGCAGGTTGTCATTGCGGATGAAGGGCGCCATGTAGGTGTCGAAGGAGGAGAACGCCTGCGCGCCGGCCCATTCATTCTGCAGGGTGCCGAGGAAGTTGACGATCTGGCCGACGGCGGAAGACATGTGCTTGGGCGGGCCGGCCTCGACCTTGCCCGGCACGCCATTGAGGCCCTCGTGGAGCAGGGTGCGCAGCGACCAGCCGGCGCAGTAGCCGGCCAGCATGTCCAGGTCGTGCACGTGGATGTCGCCCTCGCGGTGAGCGACGCCGACTTCCGGTGGGTAGACATGGTTGAGCCAGTAATTCGCCACCACCTTGCCGGACACGTTCAGGATCAGGCCACCCAGAGAGTAGCCCTGGTTGGCGTTGGCGTTGACGCGCCAGTCCATCTGGTCGAGGTATTCGTTGATCGAGCTTTCCACATCCACCACCGTTTTGCGATCCAGGCGCAGCTTGGTGTGCTGTTCGCGGTAGACGATGTAGGCGCGGGCAGTCTTGAGGTGGTTGGCGGTGATCAGCACCTGCTCGACGGCGTCCTGGACTTTCTCGATGTGCGGCGGCTCGGCGCGGAATTTGTGGATCAGGACCTTGACCACCTGGGCGGTGAGCAGGAATGCTTCGTTGGCGTCAAAATCACCGGTAGCGGCGCCGGCCCGCTGGATAGCGGAACGGATTTTTTCCGAGTCGAACGGGGCTAACGTGCCGTCGCGCTTGAGGACGCCCTTGAGAAGTGAAACCAGATTGATGCTGCCGCTTTCCGGCTGATTGTCTGCCATTGCTCTGTCTCCTGACTTGTTTTTGTGAGATTGGTCTTTGCGCTACGCTCCGGGGAGCAGAATAGCTTGGTTGACAAATATCATAAACCACTAGATGTTGTGATTTTTAATTAAATTTACTCACTATCTAGTGGTATGTCAAGAAGAGATGCGGGGTTTGTTATCCCGAATGAATGGCAAAAAATTAACGCCCAGCGGCAAGCAGGCGGGACGCGGCTTTTTCCAATACCGGGCCGGGCATGAGCTGGGATAGTTCCAGTTTTGGCAGTTCTACCGCGTCGAGCGTATTCTTGGCGATCAGCCCGAGTTCGGTATCGCCCTCCACCACTAGGCGACGGCTGAAAAACAGGGTGTCCGGATCTTCCTTGCGTGTACCGAGCATGATGAAATCGTAAGCGCTGGCGCTGATGGTCAGATCCGGTGTTTTCCCCTCCTTGCAGGCGACAAAGCCGGTAGCGTTGATGGAGAAGAAAAAGCTGACGCCCACATCGGTCACGCGGATGCTGATCAGCTTGCCATGCAGCGGTTCCAGCAGATCGGGCTGGATGATGCGGCCCAGCGCCAGATTCAGCGCCTGGCTGAAGAGCAGCGAATGTGGGTAGGCTGGCAACAGCGACAGAGCCGCGCCAAATGGTTTGGGGAATTTGAAAGCGGGCAGGTTCATGGGGTTGTTCCTTCAGTAGACTAGTTCAGGATCATTTTATCCGGTTTGTAGGCTGAGGCCAACGCCCCATCCGGATTTGTGCTGAAGGCGCTATCTTCGCTTGACGATTAAAAAAGCGTATAATCAATCGCTTATATTTTGTATGCCCTAGGTAACCCTAGGCTTTATCTGGATGGCGGTGTTTTTGGATGAATGAGATCGGAGTGAGCAGTGATCAATAATGATGTTTTACGCAGCGTTCGATATGCGCTGGATCTTGGCGATGCAAAAGTCGTGGAGATCATTAAGCTGGCCGGGCGTGACCTCGCGCAATCCGACCTCGCGAGCTTCCTGAAGAAAGAGGATGAAGAAGGCTTTGTCGAGTGCGACGACGAGGTCATGCTGTCGTTTCTGGACGGGCTGATCATATACAAAAGAGGCAAGATGGAGTCCAGGGCGAACCAGGATAACAAACCGGAACGACTGACCAACAACACCATACTGAAAAAACTGCGGGTTGCCTTCGAGTTGAAGGAAGAGGACATGCATAAAGTTCTGGAACTGGCGGGGTTCAGTGTATCCAAACCTGAACTGAGCGCGCTGTTTCGAACGAAAGGGCATAAAAACTACCGGGCATGCGGCGATCAGCTCCTCCGGAATTTTTTAAAGGGCCTGACCATTCGTCACCGAGGCTGATTGAAAAGATGAAAATTCCGAAAAGAATGGAACCGCTGGTCGAAGACGGCCTGGTCGACGAGGTCATCCGCCAACTCATGAGCGGCAAGGAGGCGATGGTCTTCGTGGTCCGTTGCGGGGAAGAGATACGCTGCGCGAAGGTGTACAAAGAGGCCAACAAACGCAGCTTTCGCCAGAGCGTGGATTACACCGAAGGCCGCAAGGTGAAAAACAGCCGCCAGGCCCGCGCCATGGAGAAGGGTTCCAAGTATGGACGCAAAGCGCAGGAGGAGGCGTGGCAGAGCGCCGAAGTGGACGCCTTGTACCGCCTCGCCGCCGCCGGCGTGCGCGTGCCCAAGCCGTATAACTTCCATGAGGGCGTGCTGCTCATGGAGCTCGTGACCGACGACAACGGCAATGCCGCCCCCCGGCTCAACGATGTGGCGCTGACCGAAGAGCGCGCCAGAGAGTACCACCACGCATTAATCCAGCAGGTGGTGCGCATGCTCTGCGCCGGCGTCGTCCACGGCGACCTGTCCGAGTACAACATCCTCGTCGGCAGCGACGGGCCGGTCATCATCGACCTGCCGCAAGCGGTTGACGCTGCTGGCAACAACCACGCCAGCAGCATGCTGGACCGGGACGTCACCAACCTGGCGAACTACTTCGGCCAGTTTGCCGCCGACCTTAAGACTAGCGACTATGGCAAGGAGATCTGGTCGCTCTACGAGAGCGGCGAGCTGCACGCCGAGGTCAAGCTGACCGGTCGCTTTGAGCGCATTGTAAAGCCGGCTGATCTGGTTGGGGTGATGCGGGAGATTGATGATGCACGGGCTGCGGAGGCGGCGCGCTTGGCGCGGATTGCCGTCGTGTAGTTCGCAGAACGTTTGAATTCACTTGTCTGCGCGGTTTTTCGCGCAGGTCCGGTTGATTGCCGGGTTATGCGGCACGTTGAGTTACCTCAACGTACATGACTTCAAAGCACGGCGGAAGCGATACAACGTTCAGCGAGTTACGCGCGAACGCGTTTTCATAGAGCCGGACGATTGGGCCGGTAGCAGAATGTCGAAGGTGTCCGACTGCGCTGAACGAAGTATTGTGGTCATCGCGGAGCAATGAATTGCGGCCGTGGTACGAATCCACGATTCGACTGTCTTTGAGTTCCACAGTCATTTCGCCGTACATAGCCGCGATGAAATCGTGCTGCTCGGTGCCGAAAATCTGCATGGGGTCGAGATTGTTGTAGACTAAAAGGATGCTAGGTGCTCCGAGTTTTGCGCCGACCTGAACCTGCTTCCGTGAGTCAAAAATCTTCTGTCGGATGTGGGACCCAACGGTCCTTGAACTGACACCTTGCGACATTTTAAAATTATCGTCTTCGTCAATTTGCTTAACTTCAAAATCAGTAGTGTCCGGTTAACTTGCGAATTCGTGCGCCGAAGCCAAGCATTGGCGCGGGCTACGGAGCAATTTATTTTGGTGCCGATTTGAAATCAGTTTTCTCATATGCAGGTTCGCGTAACTTCCAGAGATCGATTTCTC
>NZ_DATKTK010000050.1:0-82689 GCF_035531155.1 Sulfuricella sp.
TCCCTCTGCGTCAGATCACTCCGATGCCAAGCTTCAAGATGCGCTCGCCAGAATGCCTGCCCATGCCTCTTCGCCATCTGGAGTCCCTCCGAAAAAGCACCCAGAATGCACGGGATTAGCGGGAAACTACAGGTGGAGCGGTTGGCCGCTTACTCGGCATCAACACCCGTAGTCATATGTCCGTTTCATTTCTGTGTAACTCAGTGTGTTTTTTCTAGAAAACCAGAAAATCAGGTATGCTGATTCACCGCATATATTTGTGTGCCATACTCCAATGGCGGACGGGAGCGTGAATAATAGCGGCCATAATGGACAAACCGGTTTTTGCGAATGATTTTCATCGCGGCACAGTAGAATCGAAGTCGGTAAAAAACGGGGACACGCGCCTAGTTCAAATAATTGGTGCATGTCCCCGTTTTTCGATCGAGTTTTTTCGAGGATGAGGTCGGATGAGACAAATTAATATGGGTATAGTCGCTAAAGCAGCCACATTAGCGGCCACAATAGCCGTTGCGCTGGCAGCCTTCGGTTGTGCGGTAAATGGGCAAGCGGTGGGTACATCCGCCGCCCGAAGCCAGCCCCTGACGACCGGGGCATGTGTTAGCTGTAATTTGAGTGGCGCGGACCTGACGGAAGCGAAGCCGGAGGGTGGGAGCTTTTCCGATTGGGTGACCGCTTTTCGTGTCCGGTTGAGCCATTCGGGTGCCAAGGCTGTGACGATCGCGTCAATGCTTGATGGTCTTGAGCCCGATAAGCGCATTATCGAGCGTGACCAAAGTCAGCCGGAATTTGTCCGTCCGATCTGGTCCTATCTCGACATTGCGGTATCCGATTTGCGGATATCCAAAGGGCAGAAGGCCTATGCATCGCGCCGTGAAACCATCGATGCGATTGCCCGGCACTATGGTGTGCGCGCTGAAATCCTGCTTGCCATTTGGGGTCTGGAAAGCTCCTACGGCGTGATTACCGGCAATAACGATGTTATTCGGTCCCTGGCTACATTGGCTTGGGAAGGCCGCCGTCGTGATTGGGCAGAGAGCCAGCTTATCGCTGCAGCGCAAATGATTGACCGCGGATTTGCTACACGTGATCAGCTCACCGGTTCCTGGGCTGGCGCAATGGGACAGACACAATTCATACCGACGACTTATCTGGAATGGTCCGCTGACTGGGATGGCGATGGGCGCCGCAATATCTGGACTAATGAGTTTGATGCCCTGGCATCTGCTGCCAATTTGCTCCAGCAGGCAGGTTGGCAGGTCGGAGCTCCGGTGGTTATGGAAGTGGTGGTTCCCGACACATTTGAACTGGATCAGTGGGACCCCGAGCGCAGCCGTCTGGTCAGCGAATGGGCGAAGCGTGGGCTTCTCCTTGTCGGGGATGTGCCTTGGGCCGCCGATAACCTGATGCATTCTGCAAAGTTGGAGCTACCTGCGGGTCGATCTGGGCCGGGCTTTTTGACATTCCCGAATTTCGAGGTGATCAAGCGCTATAATAATTCCACCTCATATGCGCTCGGTGTTGCGTATCTCGCTGAACGCATTGCCGGTGGCGACGCCATTGTCGGGCCTTGGCCGAAAGACGATGTG
The DNA here is from genome assembly GCF_035531155.1 of Sulfuricella sp. Classification (NCBI taxonomy): domain Bacteria; kingdom Pseudomonadati; phylum Pseudomonadota; class Betaproteobacteria; order Nitrosomonadales; family Sulfuricellaceae; genus Sulfuricella; species Sulfuricella sp. Next base: position 1,590 of record NZ_DATKTK010000050.1, read on the forward strand.
CCGTTGACCAGCTCGCAAACCCGAGAATTGCAGGCCGCGCTTGATGCGCTAGGGTTTAATTCGGGCCAGCCAGACGGCTTAGCTGGACCCAATACCCGTCGCGCCTTGCGTGATTTCCAGCGTGCAAATGCTCTGGATGCCGATGGTTATGTCAGCTCATCGGCGTTTGACAAGGTGATGGCGGCTGGAGTGCGTAAGTAATGGTGGGCGTAAAAACACAGTCAGCTACCGTTTAGAATCTGAGGGGCGACTTAGTGCGGCTGTGATTGGGTGAGACTGATTGTGGTTGGTGGCAATAGTTGCAAGCAACTGATTAACATAAATAATATATTAATATTGGCCGACTACGAATCAAGGGGTCGGCGATTCGAATTCGTCCGGGCGCACCAGTAAATTTAAGGGTCTACAGCTATGTAGGCCCTTTTCATTTTGTGGGTTTCTGGCGCGTCCAACCCATACACCGGAGTTGCAATAAAGCAGCGTTTGTCGGTTGGCCGCGCCGATCATTACGCCAATCACGGCGAGCACGTGAATGAATCTGACAAAAACCGGGCTATGCGCGCTAGCGTACAGAGTTGATGGCGGAGTTCGCGTAGTCTGATTGCGTGCGGTGATGCGCCGAAATCAGGTAATCCCTGATGTGTTGCGTTCAAGTCGGATGCTAATCCGCTCCCGCAGTGGCGATGGCCTGATCTGCCGACGCTGATTTTTTTGCCAGATGCTGATCAAGTCTGGGGGATTGCTCACAATGACGTGGGTGGTTCTCGTAAGCCAACCAGGAGGAATCATCATGAAATATTCAAACCTAACTGCCGCAACACTGGTGGTGCTCGCGTTGAGCGCTTGTACGGGTCCAGCCGGTCCGCAAGGCCCAACTGGTAACACTGGTAATACAGGATACACCGGAGCCACCGGTGACCAGGGAGCGACCGGAACCACGGGGGCAACCGGAGACACAGGCGCAACCGGATACACCGGCCCCGCTGGTGGTCAGGGCGCAACCGGAGACACGGGCGCCACGGGATACACGGGTGCAACCGGTAGCACCGGTGCAAAGGGAAGCACCGGCGCGACAGGAAGCACTACCGGTGGCACCACAGTGATCGTCCCGGCTCGCTAAGGACGCCTGAGGCAAGCCACGGAATAGTCACACCGGCCTGTGAAGGCCGGTGTATTTCAGTTTGGAAGGGGTGGCACACGCTGGGAGATTACGCTAACAAGCCGCCGCTTGGATAGTCGGCATTCCTAGTCAATAAATCAATTTGTTGCGCACTCTGTCGCTCTTCTTGAAGGCTGAGTGTACGTAGCCGGGCATTACATCCGTGCAGGTTCGAAGCTCGCGTCCAGATTCAGGTCGTCGCAGTAATCGAGGAAATTTCCACGCAGGGTGGGAATGTGAACGTCGGCATGAATGCCCACCGTCATGGTGACGGAAAACATCGAGGTGCCGGTGTGGGGCGCCGGGTACGTGTCGGTCTGGAGTTCCTCGATATTGATGCCGTTCCTGGAGAAGAAAGCGGCCAGGTTGCGGACGATGCCGGGATGATCCATGGCTACCACTTCCACCCTGTAAGGAACCACTGGTTGCGTCCGTTCCCGTTGCTGGGTTCGCTTGTGGATGATAGAGAGCCCCAGTTGATCGCCCAGCGACTCCATTTGCCCTTCGAGCTTGGAAAGCGCGTTCCATGGGCCGGAAAGCAGCATGATCAGGGCGAACTGTCCGCCCAATACGGCCATGCGACTTTCCTCGATATTGCATCCGCTCTCGGCAATCTTGCTTGAAAGCCGATCGACGAGGCCGACTTTGTCTTCGCCTGAGGCGGTGATCACCAGATAATTATTTTGAGTGTCTAGGGTCATGGGTTGCTGAATTGCAAAGGTTGAATGGGCTCCAGTGTAATGCCCAAAACGATAATGTGCTAGTGAGAACGGAGACCATAAAGAACCCCGGCATGCCGGGGTTCTTTATGGTCTCCGCAAGCTTACCTGGCTCGGATGTTTGAGGTTTGTTTGCTGTTGTGGCCAGCAATCACGCCAGCCTTGGTCAGAATAATACTTCTTTCGAAAGGCCGTTGCGCAAGAGGATGTGGCGCAGGGATTGCAGCGCTTCAAGCTGAATCTGGCGCACTCGCTCTCGGGTGATTTCTAGGGTTTCGGCAACCTTTCCCAGGGTGTGGATTTGGTGGCCGTTCAGACCGAAGCGCCGCTCTACCACGCAGCGCTGTTTGCTTCCCAGTTCCCCCAGCCATTGCTGAACGAGCGCCTCAAGCTGGGACTGCTGCAATTGCACCTCGGGCGGTGGGGTGTTCTCGTCGGGAATTGCGTCACCCAGGGAGAGGCTTGGGTCGATATCCAGCGGCGTATCCAGGGATGCCATGCGTTCATTCAGGTTCAGCACGTAGCGCACATTGTCCACCTGCTTTTCCAGCAAGTGCGCCACCTCTTCTACGCTGGGTTCATCGCCGTTACGGGACTCAATGAGACGGAATGCCTGCAGGCAGGTGTTCATCTCCCGAATCACATGCACCGGAATGCGGATGGTGCGCGACTGGTTCATGATGGCGCGTTCGATATTCTGCCGAATCCACCAAGTGGCGTAGGTGGAAAAGCGGAACCCCCGCTCCGGCTCAAACTTTTCCAGGGCGTGTATGAGCCCCAGGTTGCCTTCCTCGATCAGGTCCAGCAGTGCCATGCCACGGTTGATGTAGTGTTTTGCGATGCTGACTACCAGTCGAAGGTTGCATTCGATCATGCGCTGGCGAGCATTGAAATCGCCCTCTCTGACGCGGGTTGCAAGCTCCCGTTCTTCCTTCGCTGTTAAAAGGGAGTTGCGCCCGATCTCATTGAGATAGATCATTGTGGCATCGCCTTGGAATTCGGCGCTGTATGTTTCCGTTCCAGACGGGAGTTCCGCTAGATCTTCTGGCGGCTGAGTGGATTCTTCTTCCAGGATTTCCAGAATGGCATCGTCTTCCCGATCTGCTTTATTGAGAGTCATCTCGAACATGTTATTTTCCTTGTGTCCGTTTTTCGGAAATGCGCAGTGATTTTCTTCAGCATGCAAGAGCCAGTCTACAGAGGCGGACGAAGTCCTAGAATAAGGAGAAGGTATATTCTGTAATAAGCAGAAATATGCATTCTATAGTAAAGAGAACGCTTATTTTCGGGCCAAATTTTTGATACTGCAGGGCAGGCCTTGGCAATGACAAGACAATATATTTCGCGGTTCAAAACAGATTGGCTGGGGTACTGGGGGATGGTTATCGATTCCACTTACTGCACTGTGGCAGTTTGATGTGATCAATTATCGAATTTCTTACCGCATATCGCACCAGGCCGATGTCGTGAGAAAGCGCCATGAAGCTGGGTATTGACCTCGGGGGCACCAAAATCGAGATCATCGCTCTGGATAATGAGGGCGGTGAACTCCTGCGTCGGCGCGTACCTGCCCCTCAGGGCGATTACTCTGGCACGTTGCGGGCAATTGCCGATCTGGTGCATCAGGTGGAGGCTGCACTCGGGCAGGCCGGAACGGTCGGCATCGGCACGCCGGGTACCATTTCCAGGGTCACCGGCCTGCTCAAAAATTCCAATTCCGTGCACCTCAACGGCCAACCGATTGTTCAGGACCTGGAGTCCTTGCTACAGCGCAAGCTGCGGATCAGCAATGATGCCAATTGTTTCGCCCTCTCTGAAGCCACGGATGGCGCCGCCGCCGGTGCCGCGGTGGTATTCGGGGTGATCATCGGGACGGGCACCGGTGCCGGCATCGTCGTTAACGGCCATGTCTTGACCGGCGCCAACGGCATCGCCGGCGAGTGGGGGCACAATCCTCTGCCCTGGCCAGAAGGCGTGGAACTTCCAGGGCCAGCCTGCTACTGCGGGCGACACGGCTGCATCGAGACCTTTCTTTCCGGGCCGGGGATGTCGGGAGATCATCAGCGCGTTAGCGGCGAGAAACTCGACGCCGCAACCATCGTGGCGCGGGCGGCGGCCGGTGATGCCGCGTGCGATCTGACCTTGCAACGCTATGAAAATCGCCTGGCGCGCTCGCTGGCTCACGTGATCAATATTCTTGACCCCGATGTCATCGTGCTGGGTGGCGGCATGTCGAATATCGAACGCCTGTATGAAAATGTGCCCCGGATTTGGGGGCGCTATGTGTTTTCCGATCGGGTGGATACCCGACTGGTGCGCAACCGGTTCGGCGATTCCAGCGGTGTACGCGGTGCCGCAGGGTTGTGGGTGTAATGTAGACAGACTTGACGAACGAACGATCGTTCCTTACACTTCAACCCATGTCGAACGATCGTTCTTACCTGGACCAGCTCCAGGATTACTATGCCCAGCACCGGGTCTTGCCTTCCTATGCCACCATCGCCGGGCTGCTCGGCCTCAAGTCGAAATCCTCGGTGGCGGCGCTGGTCGCACGCCTGAAGTTGCAGGACTTTCTCGAAGTCACGCCGGACAAGCGGCTCAAGCCGGGCGGAAGGTTTTTCGAGCGCCTGCTCGCGGACAGCGTGCGGGCGGGTTTCCCCAGTCCGGCCAACGACGTTCAGCACGATATGCTGACCATCGACGAATACCTGGTCGAGCGCCCATCGCAAACCGTGCTGGTGACGGTCAAGGGCGATTCCATGATCGACGCCGGCATCCATCCCGGCGACATCGTGGCGGTGGAGAAGAAGCCCGCCGCCAATGTCGGCGATATCGTCGTCGCCATCGTCGACAACGAATTCACCCTCAAATATCTGGAACGGGAAAAGGGCCAGTTCGTTTTGCGCCCGGCCAACCCTGCTTACCCGATCATCCGCCCGACCGGATCGCTGGAGATTTTCGGCGTGGTGGTCGGCCTGGTCAGGAAATACAAATGAAGGTGAGGAGTGAAGGGTAATGGGTGAGGGGAAAACAAAATCCCCGCCGTCGCAGCCTTTACGCCCCACCCCTATCGCCTCACCCCTCATCTGCAAATGCCATGCTTGTTTCCGACTGGCCGCACGCCATCGCCCACGTCGACGCCGACTGTTTCTTCGCTTCCTGCGAGCTGGCGCGCCGTCCCGACCTGAGAAACCGCCCGGTGTGCGTCCTCTCCAGCCAGGACGCCTGCGTGGTGGCCAAGACCTACGACGCCAAGGCTGCCGGGATCAGCACCGGCATGCCGGTGTGGGAGGCGAAGAAGCTGCTCCCCCAGGCCGAGTACCTCCCTGCAGATTTCGGCTATTACGGCCAGATGTCGGACAAGCTGTTCGCCATCCTTGCCCGCTTTTCGCCGGAAATCGAAGTCTATTCCATCGACGAGGGCTTCATCGATCTGCACGGCCTGCGCAGCCTGTGGCGCAAGAGCTATGGCGAGATTGCAAATGCCATGCGGGAGGCGGTCAGGCGCGAAACCGGCATCACCGTTTCGGTCGGCGTTTCCGTCACTAAAACCCTGGCCAAGATCGCTTCCGAATTCAACAAGCCGGACGGCACAACCATCGTGCCGGGGCGGCGCATCGCCGAATTCCTTGGCCGCGTCAAAGCCAGGGCGATTCCCGGCATCGGCGCCAACCGCGAGGCCCTGCTCGACAAGTTCGGGATCGCCACTGCCCTGCAATTCATCGAGGCCGACGAAGCGTTGATCCGCAAGCTGATGGGCCGGTCGGGAACCGACCTGCGGCGCGAACTGCGCGGCGAGCCGGTGTTTGCGCTGGAGCTTGAACCCCGCCTGCCGAAAAGCATCGCCCGCACCGCCTCCCTGGGAGAGATCATCGCCAGCCGGGAAACGCTGGCCGCCCACCTGACCCATCACACCACTCGCGTGGCGACGGAACTGGTGATGAAGCGCTACCTGGCGGCAAAACTGGCGGTGTTCCTGCGCTTGAAGTCGTTCGACAGCGCCAGCGTGGAAACCCGTCTCGACTACCCGACCGCCAGCTATTTCGTCCTGTCCAGGGCGGTGCAGGCGGCGCTGGATCGGCTTTACCAGCCCGGCCAGCTGTACCGCGGCTGCGGCGTGGTCGCGTCGGAGATCCGGTTTTCCGCCAGCGTGACCCACGATCTGTTCGGCGTCATGGAACAGGATGGACGGCAGGGCGCGCTGCTGGAAACGATGGACGCGATCAACGGCAAGTACGGCAGCGGCACCGTGCGGATGCTTGCCAGCCTCCCGCTAAAAAGGCATGGAAAACCCCGGCGCTTCAACTATCCTTTATTTGAAGCGGATTGATTGGGCGGGTGAAATGGACAACGCATACTGGGAACACTTCCCGCACCAGGCCGACATCGGCGTGCGTGGCGTCGGGCCGACGCTGGCGGCAGCCTTCGAGCAGGCGGCGCTGGCGATGACTGCCGTGACGACCGACCCGGCGCTGGTGGCGCCGATCGAATCCGTGGAAATCGCTTGCGAGGCGCCGGATGACGAACTGCTGCTGGTGGATTGGCTGAACGGCCTGATCCTGGAAATGGCGACCCGCCGCATGCTGTTCAGCCGTTTCGCGGTGAACCTGGACGGACACCGCTTGCGCGCCACCGCCTGGGGCGAGCGGGTGGACGTGGACAAGCATCAGCCGGCAGTGGAAATCAAGGGCGCCACCTACACCGAACTCAAGGTGGGCAAAACCGAAACCGGGCTGTGGTTTGCCCAGTGTGTAGTGGACGTGTGATATGGATCTTTCCCAATTCAAGCAGGTATCTGATTACGAGTGGCGCATCGCCCCGTTCGGCAGGATGCGCGTGCCGGCGGTGATCTACGCCGACAAGGTGTTGCTGCTCGAAATGGACCAGAAGGTTTACGAGCAGATCACCAATGTCGCCATGCTTCCTGGCATCGTCAAGGCGGCCTATGCCATGCCCGACGCGCACTGGGGCTACGGCTTCCCGATCGGCGGGGTGGCTGCCTTCGACCCCGACGAGGGCGGCGTGATCTCCGCCGGCGGGGTGGGCTTCGACATCTCCTGCGGGGTGCGCACCCTGCATACCGGCCTGAAGGCCGCTGACCTCGCGCCGATCAAGCAGAAGCTGGCCGACCGGCTGTTTGCCCGAATCCCGGCGGGGGTGGGCAGCACCGGGCGGCTGCGTCTGGATGCGGCGGAAATGGATGCGATGCTGCGGGGCGGGGCGCAGTGGGCAGTCAAGCGCGGCTACGGCACCGAGGCGGACCTGGATCGCACCGAGGAATACGGCTGCATGGCCGGTGCCGAACCGGACAAGGTTTCAGAACACGCCAAACATCGCCAGCGCGACGAGGTCGGCACGCTGGGCTCCGGCAACCACTATCTCGAGTTGCAGGAGGTCGTCGAAATATACGATGCCGAGGCGGCCGAGCGCTTCCGGCTGCTGCCGGGCGAGGTCGTGGTCAGCATCCATTGCGGTTCGCGCGGGCTGGGACACCAGATCGGCACCGAATTCCTCAAGCAGATGGTGATCGCGGCGCCGGGCTATGGCATCCAGTTGCCCGACCGCGAGCTCGCCTGCGCCCCGCTCGACTCCCCGCTCGGCCAGGACTATCTCGGCGCGATGCGTGCCGGAGTCAACTGCGCCCTGGCCAACCGCCAAGTCATCACCCACCTCACCCGCGAGGTGTTCGCCGAAATCTTGCCGGGCAGCCATTTGACCCTGATCTACGACGTTTCGCACAACACCTGCAAGCAGGAGCAGCACGTAGTGGACGGCCAGACGCGCAGCCTGTTCGTGCACCGCAAGGGGGCGACGCGCGCCTTCGGCCCCGGCCATCCGGCACTGCCCCAGGATTTGCGCGACATCGGCCAGCCGGTGCTGATCGGCGGCAGCATGGGTACCGCTTCCTATGTCCTGGTCGGCACCGAGCAAGGCATGGCGCGCTCCTTCGGCTCAGCCTGCCATGGCGCCGGCCGCGCCATGAGCCGCCATCAGGCCACCCGCCAGTGGCACGGCAGCGATCTGGTGCGCGAGCTGGCAAGCCAGGGCATCCTGATACGCAGCCCCTCGCTACGTGGCGTAGCGGAGGAAGCGCCGGGCGCCTACAAGGATGTGAGCGCGGTGGTGGAGGCGGCAGACCGTGCCGGTCTGGCGCGGAAAGTGGCCAAACTCAAACCTCTGGCGTGCATCAAGGGATGAGCGGACGCACCTTCGTCGGCACCAGCGGCTGGGTCTATCCGGATTGGTCGGGCAGCTTCTATGGCGACATTCCCCATAAGGACTGGCTCACTTTCTACGCGCGCCATTTCAATACCGTCGAGGTTAACGCCACTTTCTATCACCACCAGCTCAAAAGTACCTTCGAGCATTGGCGCGACCAGACTCCGGCGGATTTCGCCTTCGCCATCAAGGGGCACCGCTATCTCACCCATGTGAAGCGCTTGGCCGAGCCGGAAAAGCCACTGCAGCAAAGCCGCGAAGCCGCCGCCGGCTTGGGCGGGAAGCTGGCCGTGATGCTTTGGCAAATGCCGCGCAGCCTGCACAAGGACATGGCGAGGTTGCAGAACTTCGCCAATGCCCTCGCTACATGGCCGGAAGTGCGTCACGTCCTGGAGTTTCGCCACGCTTCCTGGTTCGATGACGAGGTCGCTGTCTGCCTGTGCACCCACCGGATTGCCAACTGCTGGTCCGATGCCGCCGATTGGCCTTCATGGAATGCGGTCACCACCGATCTGGTTTACCTCCGCCTGCATGGCCATGCCCGCACCTATGCTTCAGCCTACAGCGAGGGCGAACTTGGTGGCTGGGCAGAACGGGTCAGGGATTTGCAAGCGCAGGGGCGCGATGCCCATGTCTATTTCGACAACACCGCGGCTGGGGCGGCGCTGCATAATGCACGGCGTTTTCGGGAATTGCTGGGTTAATAATGGGCGGTACGGTCAACCGTTTCCGTTAATTGATGTAACGCTGGAGCGATCTCGACTGCGTAGGGCCTTGGCGCCGTTTCAAGTTGTTTCAAATATTCCGGCAGCCGCGCCAGTTCGACGGCTGCACGGTGCCGCGATTCATCAAGCGGTTCGGGTGCGGCCAGACGCTTACCTGAGAGCATGAGGGGATGAATCAGGGGCGTCCCCGCCTGCACATCGTTTTCCAGCGTCAGGATGTCGTGATCCAGGCTGCCATCCGGGGCGTGGATGCGGTAAACCTGTTTTCTGCCGGGCCAGGTGGCCTTGCCTTCCGAGCGTTTGCGGCGCGGCTGGCCGGCGTATTCAACCAGCTTGTAGGCGCAATCGAGGTAAGGCGCGTCGGCGGAGGTGTCGAGGCGAGTGCCCACTCCGAACCCGTCGATCGGCGCGCCTTGTGCCAGCAGTCTGGCGATTTCGTGCTCGTCGAGGTTGCCGCTGCAGAAAATGCCGACCTCGCCGAGCCCGCCCCGGTCGAGAATGCGACGAACATTGTGCGCGTGCTCGGACAGGTCGCCGCTGTCCAGGCGCACTGCCTTGATGTGGATGCCTTGCCGCCCCAGGCGGAGCGACAGCTCTATGATTTTTTCGACGGCGGCCTCGGTGTCGTAGGTATCGACCAGCAGCACCGTGTTGGTCGGTTGAGAATGGGCGAACTGCTCGAAGGCGGCGGTTTCGTCGGTGTGTGCCTGGATGTAGGAATGCGCCATGGTGCCGTAGAGCGGAATACCGAACTGTGCACCAGCCAGCACCGTGGCAGTGCCGGAATAGCCTGCCAGGTGGCTGGCGCGCGCCGCCAGCACCCCCGCTTCGGCGCCGTGGGCTCGGCGCAGGCCGAAATCCACCAGCAGCTTTTCGGGGGCGACAAGTACGCTGCGTGCGGCTTTTGAGGCGATCAGGGTCTGGAAATGCAGCAGGTTGATGATGCGGCTTTCCACCAGTTGCGCCTGGGTGATCGGGGCGGTGATGCGCAGGATCGGCTGGTGCGGGAAGAACAAAGTGCCTTCCGGCATGGCGTGGACTTCGCCGGTAAAGCGTAGCGTCTTGAGAAAGTCGATGAAATCCGTGTTGAAACGGCCACAGTCGGCCAGCCAGTCCAGCTCCTCGGGAGTGAAGTGCAGATTTTCCAGGAATTGCAGTACCTGCTCCAGCCCAGCCGCCATGAGAAAATTCCGCTGCGGCGGCAGGTCGCGCACGAAGAATTCGAACACGGCGGTGTCATCCATGCCCTCGTCGAAATAGGCCTGGAGCATGGTGAACTGGTAAAGGTCGGTGAGCAGCGGGCTGGATTGGGGGTTCACGCGGCGATATCCTCGAAGTGGATGGGGTGCGCGCCGAGTGAAGTCATCTCCTCGATCGCGCGCTGTCCGTCTCCGGGCTTAACGTTGATGGCGCGGATGCCGTCAAGCAGAAGATGCACCTCAAAACCGTGGGACAGCGCGTCCCTGACGGTGTAGAGCACACAGTAATCGGTTGCCAGGCCGCCGATGAAGAGGCGGCTGATGCCGTTTTGGTGCAGGCTCTGTTCTAGGTCAGGTTCGTCGAAGTCGGAATAGGCGTCAGCGTTCAGGTTCGTGGCCTTGGAAATGATCACCGCATTGGCGGGTAGGTCGAGTTTCGGCGAGAACTCCGCCCCCCGGCTGCCGGCGATGCAGTGCGGCGGCCAGATGCCGCCCTGTGCCCGGAAGGATCTGTGGTCGGGCGGATGCCAGTCGCGGGAGGCGTAAACTGGCAGAGAGGCCTTGCTGAAGGCCTCGATATAGCGGTTAAGTATTGGGATGATTTCGTCGCCGGACGGTACTGCCAGGCTGCCTCCAGGCAGAAAATCGTTCTGCACGTCTATCAGCAGTAGGGCGTCCCCGGAGTGCGGGCGAAGGTTCAAAGGAAAGAGTGCGCTGTTTTTCACGATGCATTACTGCGGTCTGTGCTTGAGTGAGTTATTTGCTCATTATAGTTCGCATCCAGTGAATGCACGCCGAGGTTGTTCCCGGGCTTTAATGCACGGGCCGTTGCTCACTTGACAAAGCCTCGGATGGCTGATTCATCCACAATTTTGGCTGTAGCGACGAATTACGATCACAACCCCATGATAAACCATGGACTTATTTATAACTAATTGATTATAAACAATAAGAGCGTAAGGTTAGAATTTAATCAAATTGTTGTTCTTCCTTGTGTGTAATGGACTTGCGACACATCTATATAGCTTATGCACAAACTTATCCACAGCTTATGTGGAAGGTTTAATTGTCAATAAGGATTTTCCCTAAAATGCCATTTAACTAATGATATCGGTGAAATAAAGATTGATTTCCGTCATGGCGGCATATTCGGTTGCGGCAATCCCGGCCTTGCTGAAATCCAGCGCATCCGGGTAGCCGCTGGCAGCCTGGGCTTGCTTCTTGGCTTCGCTACACCAGTCTTTTGCCCATGTGGCAGCGGTAGCCAGATCGTCCGGCCTGAATTGGCCGATGGCCTGCTGCGCCGCCTGCCAAAAACCGTTGCGGGATAGTGCGGAGTGGATACGTGCGATTTCCGACCGGTTTCTCTGTCGGATCGCCTTGGCCAGGTCGCCAGCATTTTCGGCGAGAATTTTTGCCCGTGCTGCGATGGCATGCTTTTCGACGACCGCCTTGACCGCTTCATAAGCAGGGGTGTGGCGATCTGTCGGGCGGGCAGTGGCTGAAATAAATGCCTGCAGGGCGATCAGTGCAGCCAGGGCGTGGCTGGTATTGCGCGCTTGTTTGATGGCTTCCAGGCACTGGGTTTCGGCAGCATCAGGCGTGAGCAGCAGGGCGATTTCGTTGTGTTCGGCCATACGCCTACCTCCCGCTGATGACGACCGAGATCAGCTCAGCATTGTCGGCATGGTCGATCAGGATGCGCTTGACCCTATCCTGCCAGAGCACGCCGAATCGGTCCCGTTCTTCCGCATTGGCAACGCCCATCATGGCTTTTTGCATCAGTTCTTTCATGCCGGGGGAGGGGCTGACCCATTCCGGATGATAGGTCGTCTCCACGCTGATTTCGGTATCCAGTCGGGTGTAGCGAATCTCGCCGGTGATGCCGGCATTGAAATGCAGCAGGTTTCTGCGGTCGAATTTCCCGCCGATTCCCTTGAAGCCGCCGGACTGCGCAGCGCCGGTGAGCAGGCCGACGACATTCGCGATCACCCCGGTCACGCCGTCAGCCTGGCCATCACGGAATGAAACTTCGATTGCGCCCCGCACCGGCAGCTCGTCGCCATACAGGCTCGCCAGCGCCTTGCGCGCCATCAGCCAGGCGCCCGCCACCGTGGGGCAGGCGTGCCCGGCCAGTTTGACCGCGTCGAGGTAGCGGTATTCGACGATCCCTTTTTCTGCCGCGCCCAGAAACTCGGCCAGCGGATCGTAAAGGGTGATTTTTGGGACGTCATTATAGAAACTCGGGGTGTTCATCATGCTCAGGATTCTCCAAAATAGGCTTCCAGCGGTTTGCCGCGAAGCCAGATTTTCCACAGGTCGGTTCGGCTGACCGAAAACGACCGGGCCTGCCCACTATCGAAAGCAGTGAGCGTCAATCGGGAAATCTTGTCGCTGGACAGGGCCTGCCGCAACGGCCCAAACCAGTCTTTTTCCAGGTGCAACAGGGTTTCGCGCCAGCAGTGGACATCGCCGTAAAAAGCCACGTTGCGCAGCGCGTCGAGAACGACCAGATGATGCGAGCCGGCTTGGGCAGCAGGCAGCCATTCCATGGCGGTTTCCGGCACGTTGGCGCAGGGGGTGTCGGTAGCGACAGCTAAGCCGCGGGCCAGCGCATAGTCGGCCCAGATATGGGTGAAATGGGGGGTCGGGTTAGAAGGCAGGACTCCGCCGCCCCACGGCCAGATGCTGTTCACCGGGAGCAAGCCGCGTTGCTCTCGCGCCTCGTTAACCGGATGGCGGTGCAGCAACATCTGGGTTTCATTGAGGAGGCTGTGCCAGCGTTTGCCATCCGATCCACTTGGCAGAATATTCCGGATATTCCTGCCAATAGCGGTTTCCAGGGGATGGGTTTGCAGGTGGGCGGGGGGGTGAGTCAGGCGCAAATGCCAGTGGCCGGGCCGGGTCGGAAAGAAGCGCATCCCCTCATCGGCGAAATGCTCGTTAAGGGCGGCAGTCAGGCTGTTCGCCTCTTCCTGAGTGATGTCCAGGTTGCCGGCATCCGCCAGCACCAGTCGGTCGCGTTGCAACTGCAGGTGCACGGGGTCCGCCAGCAGCCAGAAATCGCCGCCGGGGTTGCCGCCGTCCGCCAGCAGAGTGAAGGCCGCTACGGGCCAGTCGTGCTGTTTCTCGACACCGAAGCTTCGGCACAGCCAGGCATCCATGCTGTCATCCGGAAGCGTCTTCTGGCTGCCGCGCGCCAGCAGCGTTGCCAGAGCGGGCAGGGATAAATCCCGTAGCGCGTGTCTGGTTTCGGGGCGGAAGGGCGGAAACAGGCCCGGAATGAGAAGATGGCAGTGCATTGAGGGGCTAGGTTATCATCAGAGCGGCGGCAGGCCAACTCTTCCCGGCTTCGGTTAGCCGGTTTTGTGTTTCCGGCCGTTAAGTGGCAAACTGGCGCCTTTGCCAGCCATTCTAAACCGTGCAACCTTTCGAGCTCTTCATCGGCCTGCGTTACACCCGCACCAAGCGGCGCAACCACTTCATTTCCTTCATTTCCCTGGTTTCCATGCTGGGCATTGCGCTCGGCGTGGCGGCGCTGATCGTGGTGCTTTCCGTGATGAACGGCTTCCAGAAGGAGCTACGCACCCGCATCCTGGGCGTGGCGGCACATGTCCAGATCAGCGGCGCGAACAATACCCTGGCCGATTGGCAAAGTGTTGCCGGGGTGGCGGCGCAGCATCCCGAGGTGGTCGGCACGGCACCCTACGTCATGGCGCAGGGGCTGCTATCCTACGACCAGACCGTGCAGGGGACGGTGGTGCGAGGCATCCTGCCTGATCGCGAGGCGCAGGTGTCCGAGCTGGCAGAGAAGATGAAAGTGGGCCGGCTGGACGCTTTGCGCTCCGGCGAGTTCGGCATTGTGCTGGGTTCCGAACTGGCGCGGACGTTGTCTGTCTCGGTGGGCGACAAGGTGGTGCTGATTGCGCCTCAGGGACGAGTTACGCCGGCCGGCATCATGCCGCGGGTGAAGCAGTTTAGCGTGGTGGGGATTTTCGAGGCTGGCATGTACGAATTCGATGCCGGACTGGCACTGGTTCATATGGACGATGCGGCCAGGCTGTACAGCATGGGCAGCCGCGTTTCCGGGGTACGACTGAAACTTTCGGACATGAACCTTGCGCCGCAGGTGGCGCGGGAGCTGTCCGCCCGCTTCGGTGACGATATCACCATTAGCGACTGGACGCGGCAACACGCCAATTTCTTCCGCGCCATCCAGATCGAAAAGAACGTGATGTTCATCATCCTGCTGCTGATCGTTGCGGTGGCGGCGTTCAACATCGTCTCCACCCTGGTGATGGCGGTCACCGACAAGCAGGCCGACATCGCCATCCTGCGCACCCTCGGCGCCTCGCCTGCAAGCATCATGAAGATTTTCATCGTCCAGGGCACCCTGATCGGGGTGATCGGGACGCTGATCGGCGTGGCCGGCGGCGTGGTGCTGGCGCTGAACATCGACGTGGTGGTGCCGGCCATCGAACGGCTTTTCGGCGTGCATTTCCTCGCCAAGGATGTGTATTACATCAGCGAACTGCCTTCCGACTTGCAAAGCCGCGACGTCGGGGTAATCGCCATCGTGTCTTTCGTTCTCACCCTGCTGGCGACGCTCTACCCCAGCTGGCGGGCTTCCAAGACCAACCCGGCGGAGGCGTTGAGATATGAGTAGCGTGCTTTCCTGCACCAATCTGCACAAGGTTTTCCGCCAGGGCAAGGTTGAAGTGCCGGTGTTGCTCGGCGTGAACCTGGAAATCGAGCAAGGCGAGCGGGTGGCGATTGTGGGTACGTCAGGCTCCGGTAAAAGCACGCTGCTGCATTTGCTGGGCGGGCTGGATGATGCCACCTCGGGCGAGGTCGCTATCATGGGGCGAAACGTGCATGAACTGGGCGAGTCCGAACGCAGCAGCCTGCGCAACCGGTCGCTCGGCTTCATCTACCAGTTCCACCATCTGCTGCCGGAGTTTTCCGCGCTGGAAAACGTCGCCATGCCGCTCCTGATCCGGCGCATGAAGCCGGATGCCGCCTATGAGCAAGCGGCGGAGATTCTCAAGCAGGTGGGCCTGGGGCATCGCCTCAGCCACACCCCCGGCGAGCTTTCCGGCGGCGAACGCCAGCGCGCCGCCGTGGCCCGTGCCCTGGTGACGCGTCCGGCTTGCGTGCTGGCGGACGAGCCGACCGGCAATCTGGACCGCCATACCGCGGAAGGGGTGTTCGACCTGATGCTGGAACTGAACCGGGAGCTTGGTACCAGCTTCATCATCGTCACCCATGACCCGGAGCTGGCGGCGCGGACGCAGCGGGTGCTTCGTCTGGTTGACGGAGTGCTGAGTTCTGAGTCCTGAAAGTGGTTTTACTCAGTACTTTCTACTCAGAATTCGCTTTTGCCGTCGCCGCCAACTGATCACGACATGCAGCCGCCACAGCCCGCGCACCAGGAAATAACCACACACCGAAAAGATCGAGCCGAGGATGGGAACCCCAACCAGCAGCGGCAAGCCGAGTGGGCCCAGCCAGTTGAAGAAGGCGGGTAGCCAGTTAGCTAGACTTTCTGCCTGGAATTCAGTGTAGAGGTTGTGTGTACCGTCGCTCCTGCCGGTCACAAATGCGCCGATTTTATAAGCGAGCAGATAGAGCGGGACGAAGGTGAGCGGGTTGGTGTAAAGGGTGGTGAATACCGCCACCGGCAGGTTGACGCGGAACACGACAGCGAAAATTGCCGCGAACAACATCTGCACCGGCCCCGGAATCAGGCCGGTGAACAGGCCCACCGCCACACCGCCTGCGACAGAGTGGCGGTTCAGGTGCCACAGGTTGGGATGATGCAGCAGCGTGCCAAAATGGCGCAGATGCCAGTGCTCCCTCATACTGTGGGCGCTGGGCAGAAACTTCCTCAGGATTTTTCGCGGCATAATTGATTCTATCTTAAAATATGCGCACCAATATTCTCGCCTTCATCCTGGGTATTTGGCTGCTGCAGCAGCAGGCGGCGTTGCCTGGTCTGGCCTGGCTTGGCCTGCTGCTGCCTTTGTGGCTGGCAGGCCGTTTCCTTCCGGCG
This sequence comes from Sulfuricella sp., assembly GCF_035531155.1. Lineage (NCBI taxonomy): Bacteria > Pseudomonadati > Pseudomonadota > Betaproteobacteria > Nitrosomonadales > Sulfuricellaceae > Sulfuricella > Sulfuricella sp. Next base: position 17,663 of record NZ_DATKTK010000050.1, read on the forward strand.
GTGCCACGGGGGCTGCTGGCCAAGGTGTTTTTTCTCGGGCTCGGTTTCTTCTGGGCCGCCTTCATGGCCCAGTTGCGGCTGGCCGATGCACTGCCTTCCGTCTGGGAAGGGCGCGACATCCAGGTGGTCGGTGTGGTGGCGGGCCTGCCGGTGGAAACCGAACGCGGGCTGCGCTTTACGTTCGACGTCGAGCGCGTGAAAACCCTGGAAGCGGTCGTGCCCCATCGCATCCAGCTCACTGCCTATAGCGAGGGTTTTCGCCAGAAACCATCCGGCGTCGCGCCGCCCGATTTCCATGCCGGTGAGCGCTGGCAACTGACGGTGCGCCTCAAGCGCCCGCACGGCAATGCCAACCCCAACGGTTTCGATTTCGAGGCGTGGCTGCTGGAGCGCAACATCCGCGCCTCCGGCTATGTGCGCCAGGAGGACGGTAACCGCCGCCTGGCAGAACACGTCTATCGGCCCGGCTACATCGTCGAGATGCTGCGCGAGCGGGTGGCCCAGCGGTTCCAGGCGGTGCTGGGCGAGCGGCCCTACGCCGGCGTGCTCAAGGCGCTGGCGGTGGGCGAGCAGAACGCGATTTCCCCCGACCAATGGAAGGTGTTCCTGCGCACCGGGGTGAACCACCTGATGAGCATCTCCGGTTTGCACGTTACCTTGATCTCCAGCCTGGCCTTTGCACTGGTGTATGGCCTGTGGCGGCGCAGCCAGATACTCACCCTGCGCCTGCCGGCGCGCAAGGCGGCGGCAGTGGCGGGCGCCTTGGCCGCCTTGCTCTATGCGTTGCTGTCGGGTTTCGGTGTGCCGACCCAGCGCACCCTGTACATGTTGTCCGTGGTCGCCGTGGCGCTGTGGCTGGGGCGAGCCAGCTCGGCTTCATCGGTACTGGCGCTGGCCTTGCTGGCAGTCGTCGTGCCTGATCCGTGGGCAGTATTCGCGCCCGGTTTCTGGCTCTCTTTCGGCGCAGTGGCGGTGATCCTCTACGTTGGCGTCGGGCGTCTCGGCAGACCGCACTGGTTGCACCAGTGGGCTCGCGTGCAGTGGGCGGTGACGCTCGGTTTGATCCCGGCTTTGTTGCTGATGTTCCAGCAGGTCTCCATCGTTTCGCCGCTGGCCAATGCCTTCGCCATCCCGGTTATCAGCCTGGTGGTGGTGCCGTTGACCTTGGCGGGAGCGATTCTGCCGCTCGATTTCCCATTGCTGCTGGCGCATCAGGTGATGGCGTGGTGCATGGCCGCACTGGAATGGTTGAGTCAGATGCCGGATGCCGTGTGGCAGCAGCATGCGCCGTCGGCGTGGACAGTGCTGGCGGCGGCGCTGGGCATCCTCTGGCTGCTGCTGCCGCGCGGTTTCCCGGCGCGCTGGCTGGGTGCGGCGGGATTTGTGCCGATGTTCCTGGTGCTGCCGCCGCAGCCCGAGCAGGGTGCCTTGTGGCTTAGCGTGCTGGATGTCGGGCAGGGATTGGCGGTGGTGGTGCAGACCCAAAACCATGCCCTGCTCTACGATACCGGCCCGCGCTATACCGCCGATGCCGACAGCGGCAGCCGCATCGTGGTGCCTTACCTGCGCGCCGCCGGCATCAAGCGACTCGACGGACTGATCGTGACCCATGACGACAGCGACCACAGCGGCGGGGCGGCTTCGGTGCTGGATGCGGTTCCGGTCGGCTGGCTCGCTTCGTCATTACCCGCCGAAAGTACTATCCTGCCCCATGCTCGAAAGTCGCTGCCCTGCTTCGCCGGCCAGTCCTGGGAATGGGACGGGGTGCGCTTCGAGATGCTGCACCCGGCCTGGGAAAGCTATGCCGACGAGCGTCTCAGGCACAACGCACGCGGCTGCACGCTGAAAATCACCTCGCCCTACGGCAGCGTGCTTTTGCCCGCCGACATCGAGCGCGAATCGGAAGCGGAAATCCTCGCGCGCACCCCCGACGCCCTCGCCGCCACGCTACTGGTGGCGCCGCATCACGGCAGCAAGACCTCTTCCACCGAGGCGTTCATTCGCCAGGTCCATCCTTCCATCGTGATTTTCACTGCGGGATACCGGAATCACTTCGGCCATCCCAAGCCGGAAGTGGTGGAACGCTACCGGGTGTCGGGGAGCCGGTTGTACCGCTCGGATTTCGACGGTGCCGTGCTGCTGCGCTTTGAGAAGGGAGTTGGCATCAAGCTGCAAACCTGGCGCCAGGAACGACGGCGTTATTGGCAAAGCGGTAATTGAGCGGATTCCGCAATGAACTTCAGGTTACCAATCGTTAACTGGTGGGTCATCTGATTGCTGGCTACCATCAAATCCCCGTATTTTGGATTGGAGTAATGATGAGGCAGGTCTGCAATGCTTTATTGATTGCTTCGCTGACAATTCTGACCGGTTGCGACCCCTTGTCATTGACTGCGTTGGGAGTCGGTGCCGGGGCCGGCATCAACCACACCGTGAATGGCTACACTTATCACACTTTTTCCGAAGCCTTGCCGCGTGTCAAACAGGCCGCATTGGTGGCGCTGAAACGGATGTCGATCAAGGTCGAATCGACAGAGAAAAACGGAGTTTTTGAAACGATTAATGCCAAAAGTTCAGGGCGTTCCATCGAGCTTGAGCTGGAAGTAATCAGTCCTAAAGTGACCCGTCTTCGTTCGGTTGCGCGCAAGAACCCCTTTGTCATGGATTCGGCTACGGCCGAGGAGGTGATCGCACAGACACGGCGGGCACTGAAAGGTTAGGAGGATTTTTCCGTGTAGTGAATGCACAGATGCAGGGGATATGGAGAACCCGGCATTTCTGGCCAAGTCTGCTATTATTTCGCAATGGTTTCCGTCCACACTTCTCTCGCGCTGCCGATCGGCGGCGCTCAACCCGATTTCCGTTCCTGGCTGGATTCACTGGGCATAGAGTTCGGCCCCCAAGAGCGGGAAACCCTCCTGCACGCCTGCGAGTTTGCGCAGCGACTTCACGCCGAAGATCCGGAAGCCATGAGCCATGTGCTGGGCACTGCCGCTATCCTGGCGCATCAGAACCTGGATAAGGAAAGTATTATTGCCGCGATCCTGCAAGGAGCGGCAGAGCACGGTCCGGATGAGTTAGCCAAAGTGGCGGCCATCTTCGGCGATGGGATCGCCCAGTTGGTCGATGGTGTTGCCCGCATGGGCCAGATCAGCGAATACACCGCACCGGCAGGTGGCGACAAGCGCGAGCAGGGTGCGCATATCGAGTCGTTGCGCAAAATGCTGCTGGCGATGGTGGAGGATATCCGGGTGGTGCTGATCAAGCTGGCCGAGCGCACCCAGGCCATGCGCGAGCTTTCTCGTGGCGACGAGGGCACGCGCCACCACGTAGCGCGCGAGGTGCAGGATATTTTTGCGCCGCTGGCGAACCGCCTCGGTGTGTGGCAGGTGAAGTGGGAACTGGAAGACCTGTCGTTCCGTTACCTCGAGCCCGATCTCTACAAGAAGATCGCCCGGCTGCTGGACGAGAAGCGCCTCGGCCGCGAGCAGTACATTGCGGACGTGCAAGAGCAGTTGCGGCAGGAACTGCACAAGAACGGTGTCGTTGCCGAGGTGTCGGGTCGTCCCAAGCACATCTACAGCATTTACAAGAAGATGAAGCGCAAGGGAGTTGACTTCTCCGAACTCTACGACGTGCGCGCGGTGCGAGTGCTGGTGCACGACCTCAAGGACTGCTACACCGCATTGGGCGTAGTGCATAGTCTGTGGCAGCCGATTCCGGGCGAGTTCGACGATTATATTGCCCATCCCAAGGGCAACGACTACCGCTCGCTGCACACCGCCGTGGTCGGGCCGGAGGACAAGGCGCTGGAAGTGCAGATTCGCACCCACGACATGCATAACCATGCCGAGCTGGGCGTGGCGGCACATTGGCGCTACAAGGAAGGCGGCAGGCAGGATGCCGGGTTCGAGGAAAAGATCGCCTGGCTGCGCCAGATCATGGAGTGGAAGGAGGACGTCCACGATGCCGGCGAGCTGATGGAGCAATTCAAGACCGGGCTGTTCCAGGACACGGTCTACATCCTTACCCCGCAGGGCAAGGTGGTGGCGCTGCCCAAGGGGGCGACCCCGATCGACTTCGCCTATCATGTCCACACCGACCTGGGTGACCGCTGCCGTGGCGCCAAGGTAGACGGCAATATCGTGCCGCTCACTTACCCGTTACAGAACGGCCAGCGGGTCGAGATCATCACCGTGAAGCAGGGCGGGCCTTCGCGCGACTGGCTCAACTCCAACCTGGGCTATGTCAGAACCTCGCGCGCCAAGGCGAAAATTCGCCACTGGTTCAAGCACCAGCACTACGAGGAGAACGTCACTCAGGGGCGCGAGGCGCTGGAAAAGGAAACCCACCGCCTCGGCCTGCCCCTGCCCAACCTGGAAACGCTGGCACAGAAGAACCGCTTTGCCAAGCCAGAGGATTTGCTCGCCGCCATCGGCCGCGGCGACATTACCGCCCGCCAGGTAGCTGCGGCGGCACAGGAAGAGGCGGGGTTGAAGGAGAAGGAAGAAGAATGGCAGATGCCGGCGCCGCGCGCTGGACTCGGGCCGTCTTCATCCGGGGTGCTGATCTATGGCGAAGGCGGCTTGCTTACCTCGATCGCCAAATGCTGCAAGCCGGTGCCGCCCGACCCGATTGTCGGTTTCGTCACGCGCGGCCGGGGGGTGGCGATACACCGCAAGGATTGCCAGAATATTCTGCATTTCGACGAGAGTCAGCACGACCGGCTGCTCGACGCCAGCTGGGGTATAAAAAGCGGCGGCCACTACGACGTGGATATCGAGGTCGAGGCGAACGACCGGCAGGGATTGCTGCGCGATATTTCGGATATCTTTACGCGCGAGAAGATTAACGTGACGGCAGTCAGCACCCTGAGCCGCGGGCTGCAGGCAGGGATGCGCTTCACCGTGCAGATCGCCGATCTCGGTCAGTTAAGCCGTCTCCTTGCCCTTATTCAGGAAGTGCCCGGCGTGGCTTGGGCGCGGCGCCTTGGCCAGTAACAGCCGGTTGGGCGCCGCGGGCCGCTCAGTGTGATTGCGCGGCCAATTGGGTTTTCGATTTCTCTAGTTGTTCGGCGATTTCCAGAAAACCGTCGTCCTTGGCGAACAGGGCAACCCTGTCCCAAGGATCGTTGCGATCGATGGATTTTGCGGTTTTGCAGTCGGTGGGAATGTTTTTGCGGAACTCGTACAGCATTGCTTCTGTTTGAATGAAAAAACGATGCATTTGTCACCTCCATCATGTTGGGTTTCCAGATTTCATATTCAAAGCGGAAGACGTCTTTTTTTATTATTTAAATATAGAAGTTGGCGCGATTAATTCAAGGGGATTTTTTGGGGTGTTGAAGGCGCTTAAATCCTGGCACAGAAAGCGCATCTTGCGGCGCAATGCTTTGCCGGAAGGGGCGTGGCGCACGGTGGTTTCAGCTCTGCCCTTGCTGCGGGGGCTTGCAGGTGAGGAGCTGGAGCGCTTGCGTGAACTGGTGGTTCTGTTCCTGCACGAAAAGGAGGTGGTCGCGGCGGGCGGCTATTCGATGGACGAGGTGGTGCGCCTGAAAATCGCCGCTCAGGCTTGCCTGCCGATACTCAATCTCGGCCTGGATTATTACGCGGGCTGGGTCTCGGTGATCGTCTATCCCGATGAATTCGTGCCGGAATACGAGTACATCGACGAAGCGGGCGTGGTGCACCTCGCGCGCGAGCCGATGGTCGGCGAATCCTGGGAGCGCGGGCCGGTCATCCTGTCCAGCGCCGACGTGGAGCGTTCCGGCGAGCACGACGGCGTCAATGTGGCGATCCATGAATTCGCCCACAAGCTGGACATGCTGAACGGCGCGCCGGACGGCTTCCCGCCGCTGCACCGTGAGATGGATCGGATCGCCTGGAATCAGGCTTTCTCCGGGGCATTTGACGACTTTAGCGCCAAAGTCGAATCCGGCGTGGAAACGCTGATCGACCCTTACGCGGCGGAGAGCCCGGCGGAATTCTTTGCCGTGTTGAGCGAGGCCTTTTTTGAAGTTCCGCACACCTTGCGGCGGGAATATCCCGAGGTGTACCGGCAGCTTGCTGCTTTTTTCCGCCAGGATCCTGCAGGGCGGATGAGCAGGGGAACCGGGTGCGCATGATGTGGCAGGCTCTGGGTATCCTGGCTGCGGCCTACGCCGGTCTTGGCCTGGCGCTGTTTGCGTTGCAGTCGAACATGGTTTATTACCCCGAGATCGGGCGCGAAATGGTTGCCACGCCGCGCCAGGCCGGGCTCGATTACGAAGACGTGAAGCTGGTTACGGCGGACGGCATCACCCTGCATGGCTGGTTCGTCCCCAGCGCTGAATCCCGCGGCACGGTGCTGTTCCTGCATGGCAACGCCGGCAATATTTCCCACCGCCTCGATTTCCTGCTGATGTTCCACCGCCTCGGCTACAGCACCCTGATCATCGACTACCGCGGTTACGGCAACAGCGGCGGCAAGCCTTCTGAACAGGGCACCTATCAGGATGCCGAGGCGGCCTGGCGCTATTTGAGAGAAAGTCGGCAAACCTCTCCCAGTTCGATCGTGCTGTTCGGCGAATCACTGGGCGGCGCCGTCGCCGCCTGGTTGGCGGTTCGCCACGAACCGGCGGCGTTGGTAATTGCCTCCGGCTTCACCTCCGTGCCCGATATCGCGGCGCAGTTCTACCCCTACCTTCCTGTCAGGTGGCTGTCCCGTTTCAGTTACGACACGCGGGAATATCTGCAATCAGTCTCGGCTCCCGTCTTCATCGCCCACAGCCCGGACGATGAAATCATCCCCTACCGGCACGGGCGAGCGCTTTACGATGCGGCGAAACCGCCCAAGCAGTTCCTCGAACTCAGCGGCGGTCACAACGAGGGGTTTATATTCGTGCGCGATTCCTGGGTGCGGACGCTGGGTGAGTTCCTGGACGAGCATGTGGGCGCGGACAGCGGGCAAGGCACGCGCGCTGAATAAAGTTTGACAGATGAATTTTCCGAGATGCAAGCATGGGATGAAATAATAATTGCTAGGACACAATCCCCAACGCAACCAGCAGCGTGACCGTCCCCGCGACCAGGGCGCCGCAGCTAAGCAGCAACACGGCTCCAGCAGCGCAGTCTTTGGCGGTTTTGATGGCAGGATGGATTTCCGGATGCAGGTGATCGATCAAGGATTCCAGGGCGGTGTTGAATAATTCCGCCGCCAAGACCAGAACGGCCATGATGAAACACAACGTCCACCATATGGGGGGCGGACGCAAGAGCAACAGCACAATCAGCAAGACGATTGCAAAACCGGTCTGCACCCGGAAGCTACGCTCTTTTTTCCAGGCTACGCGGATGCCTGCCCAGGCAAAATCGAGACGGTTGATGAACTTTTGGTTTTTCATGGTTTATCCAATTCTAGCGCCAACACGACCCACCCGTCCCACGTTATCCGCTCCTCTTTTGAGCCGAGCGTATTGGCCCGCCTCGCCAAGCGCACCCGCACATCCACGAGGCTTTCCAGCAAGACTTGACGTGGCTGGTCAAAATTCTTGCTGTCCTGGGGCAGGTTAAACCAGGACAGTGGACGGCGTAGGGTTTCCTGCGTCACGGTTCCGACCCATACGGGCTGGCCCTGGTCGCGCAAGACCGTATCTGCGGGCCAAAGGCGCAATACCAGGCGCCTGTCGTCCCGGTTCAGCACCGGGTAGACGAGTGCCAGCGCTTCGTAGCGGCCGTCGTGGGCACGTGGTAGCAGCGGCAATTGCATGGCGGGGCGGGCTGTATCGAGCCACAGCAGCAAACTTTTTTCGGGCAACGGATCCCGCCAGCCACTTGTCAGCAGTCTATGGTGCAAGGATTCGAGCGAGCCTGCCCATTGCACGGTAAGCGGCTGCTCGTACTCGCCTTCGATATCGATGCGCCATGCAGGCAGGGTTTGCCACGTGTTGCCCCACCAATCCTGTTGCGCCATTATTCTGGTTTCCTGACGCACGGCATAACGCAGGGTATCGGCGCCGTGCCGCGTTGCCACATTCCAGGCTCCCCCTGCCAGCAAAGCCGAGAACGCCACGATCATCAAGCCGCGGGGTGACAGCGCCGCCGCGGAATGGCGCGAGTACGCAATACCCAGCACGGCCACCCACGCCATGCCAAAAGCCACACCGCCCAATACATCGGAAAGCCAATGCGCGCCCAGGTATAGCCGTGAAAAGGCGATCAAGGCGACCAGCAGGATAATCGCGGTAAATGCTATCAGACGCCCACGGGGAGAAAGCTCGCGCGCAATCAGCACTGCCAGAAAACCGTAGGTCACCATGCTCATGGTGACGTGGCCGCTCGGAAAGGAAAACAGGCTTGGCCCTTCATACAGAGGAAACGGACGCGCCCGGCCCAATCCCGCTTTGATTGCCATGGTCAAGGCGGCGGCGAAGCCTGCCGCGGCCAGCCAATAGGCCGTCGCCCGCCAGGCGCGTTTCCACGACAGCCAGAGCAGTACCGCCAACACCACCGTGAGGGTGACCGCAGCATCGCCCAGTTCGGTCAGTGCGACCATGATACTGTCGCCGAAAGGGGTGCGCAGCCCCTGCAACAGGTGATAAATGGAGCTGTCGATGAGCACCAAAGGGTCGCGGGTGACGACATCTTCCAGAATGCCGAAAAATCCCCAGGCGGCAAGAACTAACAGCCCCGCAAATGCCAATAGGGCGCGGGATTCTGGTTTTTCTGGATCAAACAGCGCGTTGACCAAGCCCCGAAAAGAGCGACCTTCTCCAGGTGCCGCAGCCCATGCCTGCATATGAGCCAAGCTGGCTTCAAAGGGTGGTAGCAGCCACAGGATAGCGTGGCGTATCACCCATATCCCGACCCAGACGGCGAGCAGCAGCAACGCGATGAGCACGGCGAGGCGCGTCGCCACCGCTCCCGCCAGCCCCAGTGATGCGCCGAACACCACGCCAGGGAGAATGTAGACGGGCGCCCAGCACAATGCGGACAGAATATTCACGAAGTAAAAGCGTAGCGGCGGCATTCCCAGCATTCCCGCTACGGCAGGAATGACCGGACGTACCGGCCCGACAAAGCGGCCCAGCAAGACGCTTTTGTCACCATGCCGACGAAAGAATGCTTCGCCTCTCGCCAGCAATTGCGGGTAACGTCTGAACGGCCACAGGGTCCGCAACTGCCCTCGGTAACGGTGACCCAGCCAGTAGCTGATGCCATCGCCCGCAATCGCCCCGGACGCCGCCCAAGCCAGGGTAGCCCATAAATTCAGCACGCCGGCGGCCACCAAGGCTCCTACTCCAAACATCGCTAACGTGCCGGGAATGAACAAGCCCACCAACACCAGGGATTCGGCCAGAGAAACAAAAAAAACTGCGGCGCCAGCCCAGTGGGAGTGTTGTGCGATCCAGTCAAGCAGAGGCTGGGTGTCGGTGATGGACATGCGCGTATGCTTTGCTCAAGATCTTCGCGCATTCGGTACAGAGCGCAGAACCCATGGAGTATAAATTTGGGCTCGTAATGATAAGCGGCCAGGTGATGAGTCTCGCAACACGTGTCAGGCCCGACCGCCGCCGGTGGGAAAGTGCAGGGTGAAGGTGGTGAGCCAGCCCGGTTCGCTGGTTACCGTGGCATCGCCGCCATGCAGACGCATGATGGATTTGACGATGGCGAGCCCCAATCCGGTCCCCGCGTCGGTATGCTCGCGCGCGTCATCCACTTGGTAGAAGCGGTCGAAAACTCTTTCTACATGCTCGGGGGGGATGCCAGGACCGGGGTTGCTGACGCGCAGTTCCATGGCGTCGCCAGACGCGGCGAGGGTGGCGCGAATCTCGCCGCCCGGCGGGGTGTGGCGGATGGCGTTGGACAACAGGTTGGCGATGGCGCGTTGCGCCAGAATGCGTTCCGCCACGGCGCGACCTTCACCCGCGCAAACGATTTTCAGGCCGGCCTCGTCGGCGAGCACTTCATAGAACTCGGCGACCTTGTCCAGTTCCACCCGCAGGTCGATTTCTTCTGCATGGAGCGGCGTCTGGGCGTTATCCGCCTTGGCGAGAAACAGCATGTCGCCGATCATGCGCGCTAACTGCTCGTATTCCTCCAGGTTCGACTCCAGCACGGCGCGGTATTCCTCGGCGCTACGGGCGCGGGACAAGACGACTTGGGTCTGCCCCATCAGGTTGTTGATGGGGGTGCGCAGCTCGTGGGCCAGATCAGAGGAAAAATCCGACAAGCGGGTGAACGAATCCCGTAGCCGCTCCAGCATGGCGTTGAAGGCGGCGGCCAGCGCCTTCAGCTCCTGCGGGGCGTTCGCCACCTCCAGTCGGCGGTCGAGGCGGCTGGCGGAGATGTCGCTGGCCGTTTCCGCCATCTGGCGCAACGGCCGCAAGCTATTGCGGGCGGTGAGAAAACCGAGGGCAGCGGCAGCCAGTCCGCCAAACAGCATGGCGGCGAACAGTGCCCGGCGGTAATTCGCCAGCAGTTCCAGCGCTTCCCGAGAGTCCAGCGACAGGACGATCAGCGCCCGCTCCCCCGCGCCGCCCCCCAAGGCGCCCCACGCCGCAACGGTGTGATAAGGGTCGCCGGGGGTCGGCATGCGGATCGCGATGCCACCCGGCGCGGCCCCTTCGGCGACCGGCGCTTGGAATATTTCCGTGCCGGGCCGCCAGTCCGCGGACGAGAGCAGAACATTGCCCGCCTCGTCCAGCAGGGCGAGGCGCAGGTGAGGATGGCCGATGATGGCGTCGCGGAATTCGTTGGGTGCGGCGACGATTTCTGACAGCGAGTTCACCGCCGCGAGGTGATGGCGGAAAAGCTCCACCTTGCCGACCAGTTCGGCGTGATCCCGCTGCATCAGCTCGACGTCGAGAAAGCGGTAGAGATAGGCGCCGATGCCGGCGAGCAGCAGAACCGTGGTAAGCGCGAACAGGATGCTGAGGCGAAGGGTGAGCGAGCCCGGCTTCATTCCGGGTAGTCCGTTCCGCTAAAACAATTACAATAAACCGTTCGGCCTGAGCTTGTCGAAGGCCAGCATTGGCGTGGAATTGGCGGTTCGACAAGCTCACCGTGAACGGTAACGGTTTGAACGGAACGCATTGTTATGTTCATTCCCGCTCCTCCAGCACATACCCCATGCCGCGCACGGTATGCAGCAATTTACGGTCGAACGGGTCGTCCATCTTGGCGCGCAGCCGCCGGATCGCGACCTCCACCACGTTGGTGTTGCTGTCGAAATTCATGTCCCACACCTGCTCGGCGATGAAGGTGCGCGACAGCACCTCGCTTTGGTGCCGCATCATCAGGTGCAGCAGCGCGAATTCCTTGGCGGTGAGATCAATCCGGGCGGTGCCCCGCGCCACCCGGCGCCGCACCGGATCGAGTTCCAGGTCGGCGATGGCCAGAACTTCAGCTTGGACGTTCCGGCCACGCCGCAACAAGGTGCGCAGCCGTGCGAGCAGTTCGGAAAAGGCGAAGGGCTTGACCAGATAGTCGTCTGCGCCGAGTTCCAGCCCTTTGACCCGGTCTTCGACCTCGTCCCGCGCGGTGAGGAAGATCACCGGGGTATCCTTGGCCTTGCGCAGTTCGCGCAGCATACTCCAGCCGTCCATGCCGGGCAGCATTACGTCGAGCACGATAACGGCGTAGTCCCCGGTCATGGCAAGATGCAGGCCGTCCGCGCCGTTGCGCACCAGATCGACGACGAACCCGTTCTCGGTCAAACCCTTGCGCAGGTAGTCGCCGGTCTTGGCTTCGTCTTCAACGATCAGAACCTTCATCTGCAAGCCTCGTTAGTCATGGATTCAAACATTCTAGCCGGCTCGGCGAAGATAACCAAAATGTAATTTTCCGGTCAGCTTGGTGTAGGCACGCGGGGCGTACGATGGGCTTCACCATCAGGACACTGGTGGGTTGCCGGCCCGAAAGGGCCCTACTCAATTTAAAGGAAAGATCAATCATGAAAACCTCAATTCGTTTGACTATCGCCACCCTGGGGATCGTCCTGGGCACCATTGCCGCCGCCCACGCGACGGACGACCACATGTATCGCGAGATGACGGGGGCGCCGAGTAAAGCCGTCGAGAAAAGCGGCAAGGCGGCACAGGGAACCATTCTGGATGATCCGCACTACCAGCAAATGACGCAAGGCACCGCCGCGAAGAAGGAAGGGAAGTCCGGTTCAGGAGCAAGTACCCTCCTCGACGAACCCTGGTACCTGGAAGCGACAGGGCAGATTCGCCAACGTTAAACGGTGGTGGCATTTGACGACCCAAGGGGCGCAGGGCAGTTCGGCGGCACCGCCGCCGAACCCTAACCCCAGGTTCCGCCTCCCACAGGGCGACGGGTTATACCCAGTCGTCCATTTTTATGGGGCTCACGCTGGTCGATCGAGGACATCATGCGACACACCCTGTTGATTTTAGGCTTGCTGCTCACGCAACCCGTTTACGCCGCCAGCCTGCGCACGGCGCTGGATCAAGCCTGGGAAAATAGCCCCCAAGCGCAAACCCTTGAGGCAAGGCGCGCGGAAAGCGATGCCCAGACCGTCGCCGCGAACAGCCTGTTGCCCGGCGCGCCCGCCGTCATCCTGGGCCATCGTGGCGACCAGTTGAACAGTAACGCCGGCAAGCGCGAGTGGGAAGCCGGCATTGCCATGCCCATCTGGCTGCCCGGCCAACGCGACGCGCGGCAACGCCAGGCGCAGGCCGGCAAGGATGGCCTGGAAGCCAATATCCGTGCGCTGCGCCTGAAGCTGGCGGGGGAGCTGCGCGAGGCAATCTGGCAGGTGCGCCAGGCAGAGGCCCAAACCCGGCTCGACGAAGAACGCGCGCTAACCGCGAAAAAGCTGGCGGAAGATGTCGCCAAGCGGGTTCTGGCAGGTGAACTGGCCAAGACCGATTTAAATCTGGCGCAGAATGAATGGCGCACCGCCCAGGCCGCGGTTTTGCACAGTCGCAACCGGCAGCTTCAGGCGCAGCAAGCCTATGCCACCCTCACCGGCATGACGGCCTTGCCTGACGACGTTTCGGAAATCGCACAGCCGAAGCCCTTGCCAGACGACCACCCGGTGCTGGAAGAAGCGCGACTAGCCATCGAAGCGGCGCAGGCGCAAGTGCGCGTGGCGATGAACTCGCGCCGCGACAGTCCCGAGGTCGAACTCAGCACGCGCCGTGAGCGCGGCAACCTGAACGACCCTTACGCCAGCACCGTGGCAATCTCCCTGCGTCTGCCTTTGTCCACCGACGCGCGCAACCTGCCGCGGAGCAGCGCCGCCCAAACCGCCCTCACCGGCGCGCATAGCGAATACGCCCGTGTCCGGCTTACGCTGGAATACCACGGACAGCAAGCGGATCAGGCGTTGCAAGCCGCCGATCAAGTGCTGGATCTGGCGCGGCAGCAGCGCGCCGCAGCGCGGGAAAACCTCGACCTGATCCAGAAATCCTTCAATCTCGGAGAATCCGACCTGTTTACCCTGTTACGCGCCAGGGCTGCTTCCTTTGAGGCGGAGCAGTCTTACAACCAACAAGAGATCGCGCAGGCGTTGGCCCGCGCCCGCCTCAATCAAGCGCAAGGAGTCTTACCGTGACCGTATTCAATATCGGCTTCTCTCAATCGTTCGCACTGAGTCCTGAGCATGTCGAAGGGTCGAAGGGCTGTGTGGTTCGACAGGCTCACCACGAACGGCCAAGGTCAACAGCATTGATCTTGGCGCTGGTTCTCATGCTTTTGCCGCTGTTCGCCTTTGCCGGCGGCGGCGATGACCACAGCCACGGCGACGAGGCCAAGGCGCCCATCGCTGCAACGGCAGCAGGCGGGGCGCGGCTGGAATTGAAGTCGCCCGACGTGGAACTGTTGGGAATACTCCGCGACGGCAAGCTCACTCTCTATGTCGACCGCTACGCCAGCAATGAGCCGATCCGCAGCGCCAGGATCGAACTCGAAAGCAACGGGCGCAAGGTTCAGGCACAAGCGGAAAAAGACGGCAGCTATACGGCCGCCGCGGATTGGCTCAGGCAGCCCGGCAAACATGAAGTCGTGGCGAGCGTGGAAGCGGACGGGCTGGAAGACCTGCTCATCGGCGCCCTGGAAGTTCCCGGCACGAAACCCGAAGCCCTCGGGCGCACCTGGCTCGATGATGCGAAGTGGGTGGCTGGCGGTGTCGCGGCGGCCACCCTGCTGGCAGTGTTGTTCAGGCGTGTGCGCCGCCGCAAGGGCGTTGCGGCAAGCGCGTTGTTGCCCTTGTTTGCGGCTTTTCTGCTCGGCGGGCACGGCAATCCAGGCTTCGCGCACGGCGACGAAGATCACGGCGACAAACCCCATGCCGCGCCTGCTGGTGCGGCGAGTAACGTGCCGGCCGCCGCGCAGGCTGCTCCTGTGCGCTTGCCCGACGGCAGTGTTTTCGTGCCCAAGCCGGTGCAGCGGCTGCTCGGCATCCGTACCGTGCTGGGCGAGCTGCGCGACATCGCCCAAACCGTGGAACTCAATGGCCATGTCAGTACCGACCCGAATTTCAGCGGGCGCGTGCAGTCCGGCCAGTCGGGGCGGATTGCAACGCCAGTCGGCGGCTTCCCAACTTTGGGCATGAAGGTAAGTAAAGGGCAAATCCTGGCCTACATCGAACCCGCCGCCAGCAACATCGAGAAAGGCAATCAGCAGGCTCAACTGGCCGAATTGAGCAGCAATCTCGGCCTCGCCGAAAGGCGTGCAGAGCGGCTGGAGCAATTGGTGGGCAGCCTGCCGCAAAAGGAGATCGAAGCGGCGCGGGCTGAAGCAGCCAGTCTCAAGGCCCGCAAGGCGGCGGTGGCGGCTAGCCTGTTTCAGCGCGAGGCCCTGCGTGCGCCGGTTTCCGGCGTGATCAGCCGAGCCGATGTGGTCGCTGGCCAAGTGGTGGAAGCCAGGGAGATCCTGTTTGAAGTGATGGATCCATCCAGACTCCGAGTGGAGGCCGTCGCCTACGATACCGCGCTGGCCGGACAGGTGGCGGGCGCCTCCGGCGTGACCGCTGGCAACCAGCCATTGGCGTTGGCGTTCATCGGACTCAGCCATCAGCTCCGCGAACAGGCGCTGCCCATGCAGTTCGCCGTCAAGCCGCCGTTGCCAACATTAAGCGTGGGCCAGCCGGTTAAGGTGTTCGTGCAAACCAAGCAGGCCATCCGCGGCATCCCTGTTCCGCAAGGCAGCGTCATGAAAAGCAGCAACGGCGAGAGCATCGTGTGGCTGCACGCCTCCGCCGAGCGCTTCGTGCCGCAACGGGTGAAGCAGCAGCTGCTGGACGGCAATACGGTCACGGTACTGGAGGGGTTGCATGACGGCGACCGGGTAGTGACGCAGGGCGCGGCGCTGCTTTCGCAGATCAGGTAAGAGGTTAGGCGTGAGGGGTAAGGGGTGAGGCGAAAGCTCAAACCCGCACCGACCCCGCTTTTACTCATCACTCCTCACCCATTACTCCTCACATAAGGACAAACATGTTTAAGGCAATCATTCATTCCAGCCTGAGCCAGCGCATTTTTGTGCTCGCAGTGGCGATCCTGCTGCTGGTGTACGGCATGCTCAGCCTCAAGCAGTTGCCGGTGGACGTATTCCCCGACCTCAACAAACCCACCGTGACGCTGATGACCGAGGCTGCGGGCATGGCGCCGGAGGAAGTGGAGCAGCTCATTTCTTTCCCCGTCGAGACGGCGATGAACGGCTTGCCGGGAGTGACCCGCGTGCGCTCGGTTTCCGGCATCGGGCTGTCCGTCGTGTACGTGGAGTTCGACTGGGGCACGGATATTTACCGCAACCGCCAGCAGATCGCCGAGCGCCTGTCCCTGGTCAAGGAGCAGATTCCTGCCGGGATCACGCCGCAGATGGGGCCGATCAGCTCCATCATGGGCGAAATCATGCTGATCGCCATGACCGTTGACCCCGCCAAGGCGAACCCGATGCAGGCGCGTGAACTGGCCGACTGGGTGGTGCGGCCGCGTCTGTTGACTATTCCCGGCGTGTCGCAGGTCATCCCCATCGGCGGCGAGGTGAAGCAGTACCGCGTCACGCCAGACCCGGCCAATCTCGACCGCCTGGGCATCTCGCTGGAACAGATGGAAAAGACGCTGGCGAATTTCGCCAGCAACACCAGCGGCGGCTTCCTGGAATCGCAGGCGCAGGAATACCTGATCCGCAATATCGGGCGCACCACCAAACTCGAAAATTTGCAGGATCTGGTGGTGGGCTACCGCGCGGGGGGGGCTATCCTGCTCAAGCAAGTCGCCAAGGTGGACTTCGCCGCCCGCCTGAAGCGCGGCGACGCAAGCTTCATGGGCAAGCCGGCGGTGATCCTGTCGGTGCAGAAGCAGCCTGCGGCGGATACGGTCAAACTGACGCGGGAAATCGAGGCGGCGCTCCAGGAGATGAACAAGGGCATGCCTGCCGGCATCGCCGTGAAAGACATCCTGTTCAAGCAGGCCAATTTCATCGAAAGCTCGGTGAGCAACGTGGAAGAGGCCTTGCGCGACGGCGCCATCATGGTGGCGGTGGTGCTGTTCCTGTTTCTGCTCAATTTTCGCACGACTTTCATATCGCTCACCGCGATCCCCGTCTCCATCCTGATTACGGTGCTGGTGTTCAAGTACTTCGGGCTGTCCATCAACACCATGACGCTGGGGGGGCTGGCCATTGCCATCGGCGAGCTGGTGGACGACGCGGTGGTGGGGGTGGAGAACGTATTCCGGCGCTTGAAGCAGAACCGCGCGGAGGGCGACAAAATACCCGTGCTGGAAGTGATCGCGGCGGCCACCCTGGAAGTACGTTCCGCCATCGTTTATGCCACCCTCATCATCGTGCTGGTGTTCGTGCCGCTGTTCGTTCTTTCCGGCATCGAGGGCAAGCTGTTCGCGCCGCTGGGCGTGGCCTACATCGTGTCCATCCTCGCCAGCATGCTGGTGTCGGTGACGCTGACGCCGGTGCTGTGCTATTACCTGCTGCCGAAAATGAAGCGGCTGGAGCATGACGACAGCCCGGTCGTCAAAAAACTCAAGCAATGGGATACGGGCCTGCTGCAATGGTCGTTCGACCACAGCAAGCTGGTGCTAGGCGCGGGACTGCTCGCGGTGGTGCTCGCCGCAGCCGCAGTGCCATTTTTCGCCCGTTCTTTCCTGCCCGCGTTCAACGAAGGCACGCTCACCATCACGGCCATCATGAACCCAGGCACTTCGCTTTCGGAGGCCAATCGCATCGGCACCCTGGCGGAACAGTTGATCCTGCAGGTGCCGGAAGTGACTCAGGTGGGACGCCGCACCGGTCGTGCCGAGCTGGACGAGCATGCGGAAGGCGTGCACTACGGCGAGATCGAGGTGGACCTGAAGAAATCCGCCCGCTCCCGTGAGGCCGTTCTGCAGGACATCCGCGACCGCCTCGCGCCACTGCCTGCGGCCATCAGCACCGGCCAGCCCATCTCGCACCGGCTTGACCACATGCTGTCCGGGGTGCGCGCGCAGATCGTGCTGAAAATCTTCGGCGACGACGTGGACACCCTGCGCGGACTGGCGGCGGATATGCAAACCCGGCTTGCCAACATCCCCGGCCTGGTGGATTTGCAGCTGGAAAAACAGGTGCGCATTCCGCAGCTGAAAATCAGCGTCGATTACGCCAAGGCCAGACAGTACGGCGTTACTCCGGCAGCGATCAATACCGCGCTGGAAACGCTGTCCAATGGCGCTACCGCAGCACAGGTGATCGAAGGCAACCGGCGCTTCGACGTGGTGATCCGTCTTGCTGATACCGACCGCACTGCGCAGGGCTTGAGCAATCTTTTGGTGGAAACGCCGAGCGGACGCATCCCGCTACGCCTCATCGCTGAAATCGAGGACAGCGACGGCCCCAACCAGATTTTGCGGGAAAACAGCCGCCGCCGCATGGTGCTGATGGGCAACAGTGACGGCACCGACATGGCGCAGATTATTCGCGATATCCGCGCCGAGCTTGCCAGATACCCGCTGCCAGAAGGTTATTTCACCAAACTGGAAGGCCAGTTCCAGGCACAGGAAGAAGCCAGCCAACTGATTACGGGGCTGTCGCTGGTGTCATTGGCCATGATCTTCCTGGTTTTGTACAGCCGCTACAAATCCACCGTGCTGTCGCTGATGATCATGGGCAATATTCCGCTCGCGCTGGTGGGTAGCGTTATCGCGCTGAAGCTCTCCGGCGGCGCGCTGTCGGTGGCGAGCCTGATCGGCTTCATCACCCTGGCCGGCATCAGCACGCGCAACGGCATCCTGAAGATCAGCCACTATATCAACCTGGTTGCGCACGAGGGTGAAGCGTTCGGCAAACAGATGATCGTCCGAGGCAGCCTGGAACGCCTCACGCCCGTACTCATGACCGCGCTGGTGGCGGCTTTCGCACTGATCCCCCTGATGCTGGCCGGAGGCGATCCAGGCAAGGAAATCCTGCATCCGGTGGCAGTGGTGATTTTCGGCGGCCTGGTGAGCTCCACGCTGCTGGATACCTTGCTCACGCCGGTGATGTTTTATCTGTGGGGGGAGAGGCCGATGATGAAATTGTTGGCGCAGGGCAGCAAGGAAAACTTCTGAATTCACACAAATCAAGGAGGGCAAGAGGAAGTCGGCCGCGCAATATTTTTTCGATGGCGTGACGACTTGCAAAAGTAGTAACGAGTAATTGCTAAAAACAGTAGTCTTTTTTTACATTAAGTTAAGGAGATACATCATGAAAAAATCAATTTTGTTTGCCGTTCTCACCACGGTTGCGCTATCCGCACCCATTGCTTTTGCCGATGACGCACACCACCCGGAGCAGGATAAAAAAGCCGCGCCAGCCAAATCAAGCAAGACCGCAGGTGCCGCAGACAAACAAACCGATATGCAAATGGACCAGATGCAGGAGCAGATGAAAAAAATGCAAGCGCAGATGGAAAAAATCCGCAAAACCACGGATCCCAAGGAACGCCAGAAACTCATGCAGCAGCATATGCAAAGCATGAACGAAGGCATGAAGATGATGCGCGGTATGTGTGGCGACATGAAGGGGGCAGCGGCATGATGGGCGGCGGCATGAAAGGTGGAATGAAGGGAGGCGACATGATGGAAAAACACATGGAGATGATGCAGATGATGCAGATGATGATGGACCAAATGATGGAACACCAGGGTCAGCAAGAATCCATGCCAATGCCGAAATAAGTATCCTGTCCGCGTCCAGGATGGGCGCGGACTTCACGGGAATGCGGTTTTTTTAATCGAAAAGGAAAATGAAATGAAATACCTGAATTTGTCACTGCTGGCAGCATCCCTGATTTTCTCGCAAGGCGCGTTTGCTCACAGCGATGAATATCTCGACACCCAAGCCGCACCGCACGGTGGGCAGTTGCGCATGGCGGGCATGTACCACTACGAGCTGGTGGTGAAGGCCAACGAAATTACGGTTTACCTCACTGACCATGCTGGTACGAAAATACCGAGCAACGCTGCGGCCGGAACGGCCACCGTGCTTTCCGGCAAAGACAAAGCCTCGGTGAAGCTGCAACCTGCCAGCGACAATGTGCTGAAGGGGGCGGGCAAATTCGGCCTTGCACCGGACATGAAGGTGGTGGTTTCCACCACCCTGCCGGGCCAATCCGCGGAACAGGCGCGCTTCACGCCGCTGCAAAAAACGAAGACGGAAGGCAAGTAAAAGCAAGCTAAGCAACATTGCATCAGACGGGATATAATTTATACTTAATGATAATTACTCCGAATACCTGCGAAGCTATCCCGTCTGCAGCACCCACCATCGGAAGGCAGGAGATTCATTCGTTTGTCATTTTATTATTTTAGGAGATTGAAGTTATGTATGGTTTCAGCATTCAACTCGACATACCGTTTGACGCCGCAGTTGAAAAAACTGTCGAAGGCCTGAAGAAGGAAGGCTTCGGCGTGCTTACCGATATCGACGTCAAGGCCACCATGAAGGCAAAGCTCAATATCGACAAACGCCCCTACCGCATTCTTGGCGCCTGCAACCCGCCGCTGGCCAACCGTGCCATCGATGCGGAATCCGACATCGGCCTGCTGTTGCCCTGCAATGTTGTGGTACGCGAAGAAGCGGACGGCAAGATCACCGTCGCTTTCCTGGATCCCGACGTGATGGTGAAGCTCATCGACAATCCTGAAATCCTGGAAGTGGCAAAAGAAGCGCGCGCCCGGCTGGAACGCGTGCGCGACAGCCTGAAGGCATAACCGATACAACGCTGACTACGGGAACGTAGAAAGTGGAAAGGAGTGCGACATGTATGGATGGGATCACGGAGGCTGGATGTCCGGCAGCGGCGGCTGGATGATTTTCGGCTGGTTCTGGATGGCGCTCATTTGGCTGGTTCCCATCCTGCTGCTGTTCGCTCTCGCCAAATACCTGTTCGGTAGCCAAAAATTCGGCGCGCCCGCCAAGGAAGAAACGCATCGGTCCGCCCTCGACATTCTGGACGAGGCCTATGCCCGCGGGGAATTGACGCGCGAGGACTATTTGCAAAAACGCGACGATTTGCAGAAGACATAGGGGCGATTTTCAAGAAAAACGTTACCACTCATCCCCTTAAGAAGAAAATGAAAAATGAAGCAATTTTTTCATATTTACCCTTGCGACATTGGCACTCGACATGCCTTATGCGCTTGGTGAACCCCCAAGGCCAGGAAATCAGGAAATGATGCCAATTGATGATAGCGCATCAGGGACAAACCGTGCCTATGGTGAAGAAATGGTATCGACGTCCACATCGGCGCAAGGTGCGGACGTTTTATTTTGTGCCACCCATCCGAAAAGGAACCCAGCCATGCACAACTTTCCCTTGATCGCCCTAATCTTCGGCGCCTTGATCTCAAACAGCACATTGGCAGTCTCTGCGCACCATCCCAAGCAGCAGGATCAAGCACCTAAAGCCTCGACAGCAATTGGCACGCAAATGGCGAAGCCGCTGGTCGAAGTCTGGAAATCGCCCACCTGCGGATGCTGCAAGGACTGGATCAAGCACCTGGAACAGAACGGCTTCTCAGTGCGCAGTCATGATGACGGCAATACCGACGCTCGCGTTCGACTTGGCATGCCCATCAAGTACGGCTCGTGCCACACGGCGAGCGTTGGCGGCTATGCGCTGGAAGGCCATGTGCCAGCGCGCGAAGTTCACCGCTTGCTGAAGGAGCGACCCAAGGCCGTGGGCCTTGCCGTGCCCGCGATGCCGATCGGCTCACCCGGCATGGACGGTCCGGAATACGGCAACCGCAAAGATCCCTACGATGTGCTGCTGGTCCGCAGGGACGGCAACTCAACGGTTTTTCAACCCTACCGCTGACCCAAGGAGTTCAACAGACACGTTTACCGGCGTTGCTGTTCGGCGCAGGCGCAACCGGGCATGCAGATGATGGAACAGCACATGGAAATGATGTTTGCGCATCATGCACAAACCACCCAAACCACCCAAACCACCCAAACCACCCATAGTGAAATAGTATTGGCGCAAGCTGCGAGAGGTTAAATAAAGAACCCCGCCGCAAGCAGCGGGTTATTGTGACGAATTGCTCGAAAATTATAGATTTTCATTGCAATTTTATTCATACGCTGCAAGCGGCGGGGAACTTAGACCCATAGTGATTAATTTCAGCGGCGATTCAAAACAGTTCAGCGTCTGGCGTGCGGCCAAGCCGATAATCATCGGCTGATTGCGGGATTGGAAAAACGCTAGCGAGTACGAGTAATCTGTTCAAATGCTAATTGAATCGTAGGCGAAATTAGGTTAGAATTCGTTTTTTTAGGCGCGTAGCTCAGCTGGTTAGAGCACCACCTTGACATGGTGGGGGTCGTTGGTTCGAGTCCAATCGCGCCTACCAAATTCTTAAAAAGTGCGGCCATGCCGCACTTTTGTTTTGGTAGGATTCAAATGCCTGTTATTCGCTTGCCTGATGGCTCCGAGCGCAAATTCGATCAGCCAGTAACGGTAGCCGAAGTGGCTGCCAGCATCGGTGCGGGTTTGGCTCGCGCGGCACTGGCCGGCAAGGTCGACGGCAAGCTGGTGGATACCTCCCACCTCATCGCGGTGGATGCCGAACTGGCTATTATCACCGACCGGGATGCAGAAGGCCTGGAAGTGATCCGCCACTCCACTGCGCATCTCCTCGCGCAAGCCGTAAAATCCCTCTTCCCTGATGCTCAGGTTACGATCGGCCCGGTGATCGAGGATGGCTTCTTCTACGATTTCTCCTACAAGCGCCCGTTCACGCCTGATGACCTGCTGGCCATCGAAAAGAAAATGGCGGAGCTTGCAAAGGCCGACCTGAAAGTCGAACGCAAGGTGCTGCCGCGCTCTGACGCCATTGCCTTCTTCAAGGGGCTGGGCGAGCAGTATAAGGCGCAGATCATCGAATCCATTCCCAGCGACGAGGATGTGTCGCTGTATGCCCAGGGTGACTTCACCGACCTGTGCCGTGGCCCGCACGTACCCTCCACCGGCAAGCTCAAGGTGTTCAAGCTGATGAAGGTGGCAGGGGCTTACTGGCGCGGCGACTCGAAGAACGAAATGCTGACGCGCGTGTATGGCACAGCCTGGTCGAAGAAGGAAGACCAGGAAGCCTATCTGCATCGTCTGGAAGAAGCCGAAAAGCGCGACCACCGCAAGATCGGCAAGCTGCTGGACCTGTTCCATACCCAGGAAGAAGCGCCGGGCATGGTGTTCTGGCATCCCAGGGGCTGGACGCTGTACCAGATCGTCGAGCAGTACATGCGCGGCGTGTTCCGCGACAACGGCTACCAGGAAATCCGCACGCCGCAGGTGGTGGATCGCTCCCTGTGGGAGAAATCCGGTCACTGGGACAAGTTCCAGGCGATGATGTTCACCACCCATTCGGAAAATCGCGATTACGCAGTCAAGCCGATGAACTGCCCGTGCCATATCCAGGTGTTCAACCAGGGCCTGAAGAGCTACCGCGATCTGCCCCTGCGGCTGGCCGAATTCGGCTCTTGCCACAGGAACGAGCCTTCCGGCACGCTCGCCGGCATCATGCGGGTGCGCAACTTCACCCAGGACGATGCTCATATTTTTTGTACCGAAGCGCAGATCCAGGATGAAGTGGCGACCTTCATCGACCTGCTGCAAAAGGTCTATGCTGAATTCGGCTTCGACGATATTGTCGTCAAGCTTTCCACCCGGCCGGAGCAGCGCGTCGGCTCCGACGAGGTGTGGGACAAGGCCGAGGCAGCTCTGGAAACGGCGCTCAAGCGCAAGGGTCTGGAATTCGAACTGCAGCCGGGCGAGGGGGCATTTTATGGGCCGAAGATCGAATTTTCGCTGCGTGACTGCCTGAATCGCGTCTGGCAGTGCGGCACCATTCAGGTGGACTTCTCCATGCCTGGCCGGCTGGACGCAACCTACATCAACGAAGAGAGCGCCAAGCAGACGCCGGTAATGCTGCACCGCGCCATTCTCGGCTCGCTCGAGCGCTTCATCGGCATCCTGATCGAACACTACGCCGGGGCTTTCCCGATGTGGCTGGCACCGCAGCAGTTGGTGGTCATGAATATCACCGATGCCCAGGCGGATTATGTGCGTGAGGTGGTGGCCGAGCTCAAAAAGAATGGTCTGCGCGTCGAGGCGGACTTGAGAAATGAGAAAATAACCTATAAAATACGGGAACATAGTTTGCAAAGGCTGCCTTACCTCCTGATCGTGGGGGACAAAGAGGTGGCTTCGAAACAGGTTGCCGTACGTACCCGTAAAGGCGAAGACCTAGGCCAGATGCCGCTCGAAGCGTTGATTGAGCGGCTCAAAGGCGAGGTCGCCGAGAGGGTAGGTACGGTTTAATTTTTTTGATTTTGGAGGTTTTGCTATCGCTCAGGAAAAAGAATCACGAATCAATGGCGAGATTACTGCGCCCGAGATTCGTTTGGTCGGTGTGGAAGGTGAGCCGCTTGGCATAGTTAGCCTGGCCGAGGCCATGAAAATGGCGGAAGATGCCGAGATCGACCTGGTCGAGATCGCTCCGCAAGCCCAGCCGCCGGTGTGCCGTTTGATGGATTACGGCAAGTTCAAATACCGCGAAAGCAAGAAGCAGCACGAAGCCAAGCTGAAGCAGATTCAGATCAAGGTCAAGGAAGTGAAGTTTCGTCCGGGAACGGACGAGGGCGACTATCTGATCAAGTTGCGCAATCTGATCCGTTTTCTGGAAGAAGGCGACAAGTGCAAAATCACGCTGCGTTTCCGCGGTCGGGAGATGGCGCACCAGGAGATCGGTTTGCGGCTCCTCAAGCGCGTTGAGGCCGATCTGATGGAACACGGTACGGTCGAGCAGTTCCCGAAAATGGAAGGCCGTCAGATGGTGATGGTGTTGTCGCCGAAGAAGAAGTAATAGGAATCTGGCGGTCAACAGATCGGTATTGTTGACCGCTAAAAACAAGTGGTGTTCAGGCTACCAAGTTTCCCCGCAGGGGAGCGCCTGGCATCAAGCTAAAATGTAGGAGTTGAACATGCCTAAGATGAAAACCAAGAGCGGCGCTGCCAAGCGCTTCAAGTCTCTGGGTGGCGGCGGTATCAAGCGCACCCATTCCCACCTGCGCCACATCCTGACCAAGAAAACGACCAAGCGCAAGCGTCAGCTGCGCGGTACTACGATGGTTTGTGCGAGCGACATGAAGTCGGTTCGCGCCATGATGCCCTACGCGTAAGGAGACGGAAAAATGCCAAGAGTTAAACGTGGTGTAACGGCGCGCGCGCGCCACAAGAAAGTTCTGGAACAGGCCAAGGGTTTCCGCGGCCGCCGCAAGAACGTATACCGCATCGCCAAACAGGCGGTGATGAAAGCCGGTCAGTATGCTTATCGTGACCGTCGCCAGAAGAAGCGCCAATTCCGCGCGCTGTGGATTGTCCGTATCAACGCGGCAGCTCGCGAACTGGGCCTGACTTACAGCGTGTTCATGAACGGCCTGAAGAAAGCCGCAATCGAAGTGGACCGCAAGGTTCTGGCCGATCTGGCGGTGTTCGACAAGCCCGCTTTTGCACACATCGTGGATCAGGTAAAAGTCCGCCTCGCTGCCTAGCCAGCAGTAAAGAAAAAGGAGGCTGAGAGGCCTCCTTTTTTTGTTTGGGTGGTTTCATTTGTAGGATGCGCCATGCGCATCCCTCCGTTGCGTATGCCGCATCGACGAAAAATAAATGCAAAATCTAGACGCAATCCTGAAAGAAGCGCAGGCTGCCTTCGCCGGAATAGATAATCCGGCTGAGCTGGAGCAGGCCAAGGCGCGCTATCTGGGCAAGAGTGGCGTGCTCACCGAGCAGCTCAAGCAGCTCGGCAAAATGCCGCCCGATGAGCGCCGTGAAGCGGGTGCCCGCATCAACCAGGCGAAGGACTTGCTGGAGCAGGCCCTGAAAGATCGGCGTGAGGCGATACAGGAGCGGCTGCTGCAGGCTCAACTGGCGCAGGAAGCGCTCGATGTGACGCTGCCAGGCCGCGGTTTGGGGGTGGGCGGCCTGCATCCGGTTACGCGCACTCTACAGCGCATCGAGGCCTTGTTCCGTTCCATCGGTTTCAGCGTCGCAGAAGGGCCGGAAATCGAGAGCGATTTCTATAACTTCACCGCGCTGAATATTCCCGAGAATCATCCCGCCCGTGCCATGCACGACACCTTCTACGTGGACGACCAGCATGTGCTGCGCACTCATACCTCGCCGGTGCAGGTGCACTATATGCAGAATCATCAACCGCCGCTGAAGGCCATCGCGCCGGGCCGGGTATACCGCTGCGATTCCGACGTCACGCACACACCCATGTTCCATCAGGTTGAGGGGCTATGGGTGGACGAGCAGGTGAACTTCGCCGAACTCAAGGGCGTGCTGGCCGATTTCATGCAGCGCTTCTTCGAGCGCGATGACCTCAAGGTGCGCTTTCGTCCCTCGTTCTTTCCCTTTACCGAACCTTCGGCGGAAATGGACATCGGCTGCGTGATGTGCGGCGGCACGGGTTGCCGCGTGTGCAGCCATACCGGCTGGCTCGAAGTGCTGGGCTGCGGCATGGTGCACCCCAACGTGTTTGGCCACGTCAACGTGGACAGCGAGAAATACCTCGGTTTTGCCTTCGGTCTGGGTGTTGAGCGCCTGGCGATGCTGCGTTACGGCGTGAACGATTTGAGGTTGTTCTTTGAGAGCGATCTGAGATTTTTAAGGCAGTTCAACTGAATGAAATTTTCCGAAAACTGGCTGCGTGCCTACGTCAATCCCGATCTCGACAGTGACCGGCTCGCCCATGCCCTGACCATGGCGGGGCTGGAGGTGGAGGCGCTGGAATCGGTCGCGCCTCCCTTCGACAAGGTGGTGGTGGGAGAAGTGCTGTCGCTGGAGAAGCATCCCGATGCCGACCGGCTGAATGTCTGCCGGGTCAATATCGGTGCCGGCGAACCGTTGCAGATTGTGTGCGGTGCGGCCAATGTTCGTGCCGGAGCGAAGGTTCCGTGCGCCCTGGTCGGTGCGCAACTGCCGAAGATGGCGATCAAGCAGGCCAAGGTGCGTGGCGTCGAATCCTTCGGCATGCTGTGTTCCGAGCAGGAGCTGGGACTGGCCGATGAAAGCAGCGGCCTGTTGCTGCTGCCGTCCGATGCGACGGTCGGGCAATCGATCCGCGACTATCTCGGCCTCGACGACAAGCTGTACACCCTCAAGCTTACTCCCAACCGCAGCGACTGCCTGAGCGTAACCGGCGTGGCGCGCGAAGTGGCGGCGGTGACGGGCGCGGCGTTGAACCTGCCGAATGCGGTGGTCGTGCCTGCCTCCATTCCTGACCGGATCGCTGTTGCGGTGGATAAACCCGCGGCTTGTCCGCGTTATTGCGGTCGGGTGCTGAAAGGCCTCAATGCGATGGCAACTACGCCGGAATGGATGGCACGCCGGCTGAAAAGAAGCGGACTGCGTCCGATCAGTGCGATCGTGGATGTGACCAATTACGTTCTGCTGGAACTGGGGCAACCGCTGCATGCGTTTGACCTGGCGAAAATTCAGGGCGGCATCAGCGTGCGTTTCGCCCGTTCCGGAGAGCGACTGGAACTGCTCAACCAGCAGACGGCAGCACTGGATTCCGACATGCTGGTCATCAGCGACGCTGTCCAGGTTCTGGCACTGGCAGGCGTGATGGGCGGCCAGGCCAGCGCGGTGTCTGATGAGACCGTCGATATTTTCCTGGAAAGCGCCTTCTTCAGCCCGGAAACGATCGCCGGCAAGGCGCGCCGGCTGACCCTTTCCACCGATTCATCCTATCGTTTCGAACGCGGTGTGGATTTCGCCGCAACGCGTGCTGCACTGGAGCGGGGAACGCTGTTGCTGCTGGAAATCTGCGGCGGCGCGGCAGGCGAGATCACCGAGGTGGCGGCTGAATTGCCGCAGCGTGCGCCGATCCGGCTACGGGTGGCGCGCGTCAATCAGGTGCTGGGCATAGGTTTGAGCGCAGTCCAAATAGCGGCGCTGCTGTCCCGCCTGCAATTCGATTTTGCCGAAGACGGCGGGGTATTCCAGGTCACACCGCCGAGCTATCGCTTCGATCTGGCCATCGAGGCCGACCTGATCGAAGAAATGGCGCGGCTCTACGGCTACGACAACATCCCCGCACTGCCACCCCGAGGCAGTCTGAACATGCTGGCCCAGTCCGAGGCGGCGCGGGGGCGGGATGCGCTGCGGGCGCTGCTGACTGCGCGCGATTACCAGGAAGTGATCAATTACAGTTTTGTCGACGCGGCGTGGGAGCGCGATATTGCCGGCAACGACAGTCCGCTGCCGCTAAAAAACCCGATTGCCAGCCAGATGGGCGTAATGCGCTCGACCCTGTTCGGTGGGTTGATCGATAACCTGTGCTTCAATCTCAACCGCAAGCAGGAACGCGTGCGCCTGTTTGAAACCGGGTGCTGCTTCTACCGGTCGGCAGATGGCTTTAACCAGCCTGAAAGAATCGCCGGCCTGTGTTACGGCAACGCCAAGCCCGAGCAGTGGGGCGAGGCGGTGCGCGCAGTGGATTTTTATGACGCCAAGGCGGATGTGGAAGCCCTCTTCTGGCCTGCGGTTCCCCGCTTCGAAGCCGCCTCGCATCCAGCGTTGCACCCCGGTCAGTCAGCAAAGGTGTGGCTGGAAGGTGAGTTTCTCGGCTGGATAGGCACGCTACATCCGAAGTGGCAGCAGAAATACGAGCTGCCGGCTGCGCCGGTATTGTTCGAGCTGGATATGGCCGTGATGCTGCGCGGTCGGGTTCCGGCGTTTGCCGAGATCTCGAAGTTTCAGGTGGTGCGCCGCGATATCGCGGTGGTCGTGGACGAGGGAGTCAGCGTGCAGACCTTGCTTGATGGCATGAGTGAGCACTTGCCGGATGTCGTCGCCGAGCTCGCGTTGTTTGATGTTTATCGAGGCAAAGGCATTGATTTGGGTAAAAAAAGTCTTGCATTCCGGGTGTTGATGCAAGATACTCGACAGACTCTGACCGATGAAGAAGTAGACGCGGTGACCGCGCAACTTGCTGAAGTTTTGACTTCCCGCTTCGGCGCGAAGTTACGTAATTGAGGAACGGACATGACATTAACAAAAGCAGAACTTGCAGACATGCTGTTCGAAAAAGTGGGATTGAACAAACGGGAAGCCAAGGACATGGTGGAATCCTTCTTTGAAGAGATTCGCGTATCCCTGGAAAAAGGGGAAGGCGTCAAGTTGTCCGGGTTCGGCAACTTCGAATTGCGTGACAAGCCCGAACGTCCTGGCCGCAATCCCAAAACCGGTGAAGAAATTCCGATCACCGCGCGGCGCGTGGTGACCTTTCATGCCAGCCAGAAGTTGAAGGCGATGGTGGAAGAATCCTATCAATTAGAGGCCGCAAATGGCGGAACTCGCAAGCAAGCCTGATTTACCGCCGATTCCGGCAAAGCGTTATTTCACGATTGGTGAAGTGAGCGAATTGTGCGGGGTCAAGCCCCACGTACTGCGCTACTGGGAGCAGGAGTTCACCCAGCTCAAGCCGGTGAAACGGCGCGGCAATCGCCGCTACTACCAGCACCACGAGGTGCTGCTGGTGCGTCGCATCCGCGACCTGCTGTACGAACAGGGTTTCACCATCAGCGGCGCGCGCCATCGCCTGGAAGACGCGGGTGATCAGCAAGCGCCGGCAGTGGTCGCAGACGCCATATCTGAAGCAGGCCATACGATGGATCTGGCATTGCTAAGACGGGAAATCAAAAGCGTGCTGGAAATGCTTCGAATGTAGCCGAGCCCGGAGGTTTCGGCTATAATGCCGTTTCTCGGGGCGTAGCGCAGCCTGGTAGCGTACTTGCATGGGGTGCAAGTGGTCGGAGGTTCAAATCCTCTCGCCCCGACCAACTAATAATTGAAGCGGAAGCCCGAATGGGTATGCCGCTTCGAGATTTCACTGGCCAACCGTAAAAATCAACGATGCGGATTCTGTTGAGTAACGATGACGGTTATTTCGCTCCTGGCTTGGCCTGCCTTGCCGAAACACTTTCCTCCCTTGCCGATATCACTGTAGTCGCCCCAGAGCGCGACCGCAGCGGTGCCAGCAACTCGCTCACACTTGATCGCCCGCTAAGCTTACGCAGAGCCCATAGCGGTTTCTATTACGTGAACGGCACCCCCACCGACTGCGTCCATCTTGCCGTGACCGGCATGCTGGATCATCTGCCTGACATGGTGATTTCGGGCATCAACCACGGTGCCAACATGGGCGACGACACGATTTATTCCGGTACGGTGGCGGCGGCAACTGAAGGCTACCTCCTGGGTATCCCCTCAATCGCTGTGTCCTTGGTGAGCAGGGGGGCTGGCAACTATGTCGCTGCAGCACGCGTGGTCGCCGAGATTGTCAAGCACCACCAGGATCAGCCCTTCACCAGTCCGGTGCTGTTGAACGTCAACGTGCCGGATGTTCCCTACGAGCAAATTCAGGGCCGGGAAGTCACGCGGCTGGGCAGGCGCCACAAGGCCGAGCCGGTGGTGAAATCGGAGAACCCGCGTGGCGAAACGGTATACTGGGTGGGCGCGGCCGGCGCTGCGCAGGATGCCGGGGCCGGCACGGATTTCGGTGCTGTGGCACGCGGCATGGTTTCTGTGACGCCGTTGCAGATCGACTTGACTCATTATGGGCAGATGGACGTGATCAAAGGGTGGTTATGAGTGCGAAATTCAGTGGCATCGGCATGACTTCGCAGCGTACCCGTGTGCGCATGGTGGAGCGCTTGCGCAGCCAGGGCATCAAGGACGAGGTGGTGCTCGATGCGATGGCTTCCGTGCCGCGCCATATTTTCGTGGACGAGGCATTGGCCACCCGCGCCTACGAAGACTGCTCGCTGCCGATCGGTTTCGGGCAGACCATTTCCAACCCCCAAACCGTTGCGCGCATGACTGAGTTGCTGCGCGGCGGCAGATCGCTGGGCCGAGTACTGGAAATCGGCACGGGCTGCGGCTATCAGACTGCCGTGCTGGCACGCCTGGCGAAGGAAGTGTATTCCGTTGAGCGGATCGCGCCGCTGCTGATGAAGGCGCGGGGGCATCTGCGCGAAATTCGCGCCGCCAACATCAAGGTCAAGCATGCAGACGGCTCCCTCGGGTTGGAGGAACTGGGGCCGTTCGACGGCATCATCATGACTGCGGCTGCCACCCACGTGCCGGAGGCGCTGCTGCCGCAATTGGCCGAGGGTGGGCGGATGGTGTTCCCGATTGGAACCGGCGAGCAGCGCCTTTGTCTGATCGAACATACCGCTGAAGAATATCGTCAAACGACGCTGGAAGTGGTGAAATTCGTGCCGCTATTGCCGGGGTTGGCATGAACCTAGGCGCTGTCCTGGCCGCTAGTGCATTTGCTTTGATGGTAAGCGGTTGCGCATCGACAAAGTCGAGTGCGCCTGTGGTCGAGCGTGTTTCAATGGCCCAAAAGGCACCCGTTACAAGCAGGAAGGACGGGGACGGGCGTCCCCAGGCTTATACTGTGCAGAAGGGCGATACCTTATATGGTATCGCGCTGGAGCATGGCTTCGACTACAAGGAAGTGGCGGAGTGGAACGGCATCACGTCGCCCTACACCATCCGCATCGGCCAGCAATTGAAGTTTAATGTCTCTCCACAGACGGTAGTGGTCACTCCGTTGAAAGCCGGGTCGGTGGTGGATGCCCGGCAAGCCGTCGAGGATCCGTTGCTGAAGACCCAGCCCAAAGCGGTTAAGCTGGCTTATTCCCCGCTAGGGGACTCCGATCCGCTACGGGCTAAAGCCCGTGCGGAATCGCATGCAGAACAGGCAGAAAAGGGTTCCACGGCCAGGGCGGAATCCCAGGACAAGCCAGCGTCGGCTGAATTGCCGGCAGAGAAAAAAGAGGGTATCCAGGCCGATGATGATGAGCGGGTCGAATGGAACTGGCCCGCTGCGGGCAAGGTGATCGCGCCGTTCAATGAGTCATCCGGTTCTGGCAAAGGCCTGGATATCGGCGGGAAGAGCGGTCAACCGGTTCTCGCTGCGGGACCGGGCAAAGTGGTTTATAGCGGTAGCGGACTGCGCGGCTATGGAAAATTGGTGATCATCAAGCACAACAAGACTTATTTGAGCGCCTACGCGCACAATCACAAGATTCTGGTCAAGGAAGGGCAGAACGTGATCAGGGGCCAGAAAATTGCCGAAATGGGTGATTCCGATGCCGATCAGGTCAAGCTGCATTTCGAGATACGGCGGTTTGGCAAACCGGTCGATCCGATAAAATATCTGCCGCAAACGGCCTTCCACGGGCTTCAGCCCGTAGTAAAGTCGGAGTCCTTATAGGGAATGACAGACCCGCATGAGCGATGATATCTTTGGCGAAGAAGAGGAATTCCCGGGTGTAGGGAAGGCTGCTCTTGAAGAGGAGAAGGCCGATGTGGCGCCGGAGCTGAAAGAGAATCCAAGCGAGCATCAATCCGATCCCATGCTGATCTACTTCAATGAAATAGGTCAGAATGAGCTGCTGAGCGCTGCCGAGGAGTACACCCTGGCATGCCGGGTGAAGCTGGGAGATTTCGATGCGCGCCAGCGGATGATCGAGTGCAATCTCCGGTTGGTCGTGAATATCGCCAAGCACTACGTGAGTCGTGGCATGGCATTGCTGGACCTGATCGAGGAAGGCAACCTGGGGCTCATCCATGCCCTGGAAAAATTCGATCCGGAGCGGGGGTTCCGCTTTTCCACCTACGCCACCTGGTGGATACGGCAGAATATCGAACGCGCCATCATGAACCAGTCGCGCACTATCCGCATTCCGGTGCATGTGATCCGGGAGATGAACATCTGCCTGCAGGCGTTTCGTCACCTTGAGGCCCACAAGAACCACGAACCCAGCGTGGAAGAGGTGGCGCACTTGCTGGGCAAGCCAGTGGCCGATGTGCGCTACGTGCTGAACCTGAATGAGCGCATAGCATCCCTGGATACGCCGCTGGATATCGACCCTAGCCTCTCCCTGTGTGATGCGCTTCCTGACGAGAACACCCTCTCGCCAGAACTGCAACTGCAGCACACCGAGCTTGAGGCGCTTGTGCGTCAGTGGCTGGAGGAACTGGGAGACAAACAGCGCTGCGTGATAGAGCGGCGCTTTGGCTTGAACGGGCACGCCATTCACACCCTGGAGGAAGTAGCTGACACCCTGGATATCACCCGTGAGCGGGTGCGCCAGATTCAGGTGGAGGCCTTGAAACTTTTGCGCCGCAGCTTGAAGCGCAAGGGGATATCGCGAGACGATACCCTCTGAGAAATCAAGGATCCCGGGAAAATCAGTCGGTACGAATTTTGCGGATTACTGTAGAGATAGCAAGTCTAAACACGGAAGGCGTGCGTGCCCAGACTTGTCAAGTAGGTCATAACGCGCGCAGCCATGTCATGCAGTGGCACGACTTCATCGACGCCGCCAGTGAGGATGGCTTCCTTGGGCATGCCGAACACCACGCAACTGGCTTCATCCTGGGCGAAATTGAAGGCGCCTGCCTGCTTCATCTCCAGCATCCCCTTGGCGCCATCCTTGCCCATGCCGGTAAGAATCACGCCGATTGCATTCTTACCCACATGATTCGCAGCGGAACGGAACAGGACGTCCACCGAGGGACGGTGACGATTGACGGGCGGTCCATCGGATAGCTCGCAGATGTAATTGGCGCCGCTGCGCTTTACCATCAAGTGGGAATGTCCCGGCGCGATAAAGGCATGACCTGGCAGGATGCGGTCGCCATTTTCGGCTTCTTTCACCGAAATCTTGCACAGCGTGTCGAGGCGCTGGGCGAACGACTTGGTGAAAGTTTCCGGCATGTGCTGAGTGATGGCGATGCCGGGGCAGTCCGACGGCAATTTGATGAGGAAGTCCTTGATCGCCTCGGTTCCACCCGTGGAGGCGCCAACGATAATCAATTTTTCTGTCGAGGCGATATGATTGGACAGGGATGGCAGTATGGCATCGGCCGTCAGACTCTTCTGGACTGTCATGGCCGGAGCCTTTCTCAGGCGCGCCTTGGCGGCGGCACGGATCTTGTCGGCGATTTCATCGCTGTATTCCTGCAAGCTGCGGCTGATATCGAGTTTGGGTTTGGAAACGAAATCGACCGCGCCCAGTTCCAGCGCGCGGCAGGTGATGTCGGAGCCTTTCTCGGTGAGGGTAGTAATCATCACCACCGGCATGGGCCTGAGGCGCATCAGTTTTTCCAGGAAATCCAGGCTATCCATGCGCGGCATTTCGACATCGAGGGTGATCACGTCGGGGTTCAGCGTCTGGATCATTTTTCTGGCGACGAGGGGATCGGGCGCTGAACCGACCACCTTTAAATCTTTGTGGCTTTCGATAATCTCCTTGAGCGCACTGCAGATGAGTGCAGAGTCAGCGACAATGAGAACTTTGATGGTCATATAAACTTCCATGTTTGAGGTGAGGGGCTAGGGGCGAGAGGCTGGCAGCCCCTCTCCTCCGCTCAAAATAGTTCCACGTCGCGCTTTCCATCTTGGCGTAATCCAGACGAGACTCATAATCCTTCTCGCGTTCAACGCTGGTGTTGTTGTGAACGCCTTTCTGTCCCCCGGTTATCTATGGGCAGCGAGAGCGAGGTGCTTGGCCTGGGGCGATAGTTCATAGACGGTCTTGCCCAGCGATTTGAACAAATCGGCGGCATGATAAAAGCTTTCCGAGTGGCCGGCAAACAGCAAGCCGTCCTTGTGCAGCAGCGGGACGAACTTCTTCAGTACATCGTATTGAGTTTTTTTGTCGAAATAGATCATGACATTGCGGCAGAAAATCGCATCGAACGGCCCGCGCATCGGCCAGGATTCATCGAGCAGGTTGATTTGCCTGAAGGTGATCATGTCGCGCAATTCTTGGCGCACCAGGGCCTGTCCTTCATGCTGTCCGGTGCCTTTGAGAAAAAACTTTTTCACCATTTCCTCCGGCATCTTTTCCAGCCGCTCCAGCGGATAGACGCCTTCCTGGGCCTGTTGCAATACCATGGTGTCCAGATCCGTCGCCAGGATGTGCACCGGCGGGGTGAATGTGCCGAACAGATCCACCATGGTCATGGCCATGGAATAGGGCTCTTCACCGGTAGAGGCGGCAGAGCACCAGAGCGAGATCGGCTGCTTCATGCCGCGCTTTTTTACATGCTCGGCCAGGAGCGGGAAATGATGCTGCTCGCGGAAAAAGGAGGTGAGGTTGGTAGTGAGGCAGTTGGTGAAAGCCTCCATTTCCACATCGTCGCCACGCTCAAGGCGGGCCAGGTATTCGTTAAAGCTAGGTATTCGTGTCGTACGCAAACGTCGCGCCAGGCGGCTGTAGACCATGTCCTGCTTGGCGGGCGACAGGGAAATGCCAGCCCGATCATAGATCAGCTTGCGGATACGTTCGAAATCTTGCGCAGTGAAATGAAATTCGCGTGCATCGTTAATTGGGGATTCTGCCATAACTAATTTTTTGAGTGCTGAGTCGCAAGTTTAGAGGCTGGTAGTCAGTGAACATGAAATGCTGTCATTGTAGGTCGGGTTTTAACCCGACATGTCGGGCTGAAGCCCGATCTTGTATCTTGTTTCCCGTGGTGGTTGGCTTCCACCCTACGAGGCGGGGAGAGCTTGAGTCAACCTGAAGGGTCGAACCTTGATTTGTAGATAGGGACCTCCGCCTCTCTTTCCGCCGGACACCACACTGGTCGGCAGCCAAGGACCTGGGAAC
Organism: Sulfuricella sp.; assembly: GCF_035531155.1. Classification (NCBI taxonomy): domain Bacteria; kingdom Pseudomonadati; phylum Pseudomonadota; class Betaproteobacteria; order Nitrosomonadales; family Sulfuricellaceae; genus Sulfuricella; species Sulfuricella sp. The sequence goes on from NZ_DATKTK010000050.1 coordinate 52,840, forward strand.
CAGAGACCCTGTATGGACAAGGTACGCGGCAGTGAAAGACACCCTGAGCTGCAAGGAGGACTCCCATGGTTTATCTGGGTATCGACGTTTCCAAGGCCAACCTGGATTGTACCCTGCTTGACCCGGTAGCGGACAAGCATAAGACCGAAGTGGTCAGCAACGACAAAGCCGGGTTGGAAGCCCTGTCGGCGTGGCTTACCAAGCAAGGCGTTTCCCTGACCGAAGCGCATGGCGTGATGGAAGCCACTGGGGTTTACCACGAGCAGGCGGCCGGCGGTTACGCGGTTTCCCTACTGCCAAAAATATATTTTGTGATTGTGACCTTATCGGTTTCATGATTACATAGCGTGAGCCAATCGATCAAGGGAAACCGTACTGAGTGCTGCGTGTCGGGTAAAGCCGGCTCAGAACTTCGTACTCAGGACTGAACAATGCTGAACTGGAATCTAATCGATACCGTTTTCCTCGACATGGATGGCACCTTGCTCGACCTGCATTTCGACAACCATTTCTGGCTCGAGCATGTGCCGCTGCGCTACGCCGAGAAGCATGGCCTGAGCTATGCGGAGGCGCAGGATGCATTGGCGCCGCGATACCACAAGGTGGTGGGTACCATGGAATGGTATTGCGTGGATTACTGGACGCGCGAACTGGGGCTGGACATCGCCCGACTCAAGGAGGAAGTGGAGCATCTCATCGCCGTGCATCCGCATGTCACCGATTTTCTTGCAGCGCTGCACGGCAGCCGCCGGCGTACTGTGCTGGTGACCAACGCCCACCATAAAAGCCTGGCATTGAAGATGCGCAAAACCCGTTTGGATGGCTATTTCGACGCGGTGATTTGTGCCCACGACATCGGCGTGCCCAAGGAACATCCCGAGTTCTGGGGCAAGCTCCAATCCGCCGAGCGCTTTGACCCCATCGCCACGCTGCTGGTGGACGACAGCCTGCCGGTGCTGCGCTCGGCGCGGGATTACGGCATTGCCCATCTGCTTGCGGTGCATCGGCCGGATACGCAACTGCCGGTCAAGGATGTGGCGGAATTCCGGGCGATTCGCAGTTTCCGCGATATTCTGCCCTCAGTCCGTAGGCTGGGGTGAGGAAACCGAACCCCAGCGATTTGACCCCGGCTGGGGTGCGCTAAGCTTACCCCAGCCTACAGGCTCTAGCCCAGCAGCAGCACCGCTGCCACTTTCCTGCCCTCGGACGCGAGGATGTTGTAGGTGCGGCAGGCCGCCGGGGTGTCCATCACCTCTACGCCGATATGCATCCGGATCAGCGCCTCCGTCAGGCGGGGGTGAGGAAAGCGCAGGGTGCTGCCGGTGCCGAGCAGTACGATCTCCGGCATTAATTCCAGAATGGCCTCGAAATGGGCGGCCTCCAGCGCTGCGAAGCTTTGCGGCGGCCATTTTTCGACGATCCGATCCGGCAGCACGATCAGGCTGGCTTGATAGTGTTGATGGTTGACCGCGACATAATCGGTGTCGTAGCCGGTGAAAAGGTTTAAGCCGGCAGCGTCGGCCAGGTGGAATTTCAAGGTGGGCCTCCATTTGCGGGACAAGGGACGGTCGGGTAAGATTATACCTTTTAAGCGCATTCTGTGGAGCGACTACGTCGCCGGCGCAAAAAGGGGCTCGAAGCCATGCAACCCGTACTTAAATCCACCAAGCTCGCCAACGTCTGCTACGACATCCGTGGCCCGGTGATGGCGCGCGCCCGGCAGATGGAGGAGGACGGTCACCGCATCATCAAGCTCAACATCGGCAATCCGGCGCCGTTCGGTTTCGAAGCACCGGAAGAAATTCTCCAGGACGTGATTCACAATTTGCCCAATGCCTCCGGCTATTCCGATTCCAAGGGGCTGTTCGCCGCGCGCAAGGCGATCATGCACTACACCCAGGAAAAAAAGATTCGCGATGTGCAGATGGAGGACATCTACATCGGCAACGGCGTGTCCGAGCTGATCGTGATGGCGATGCAGGCACTGTTGAATACCGACGATGAAGTGCTGGTGCCGACGCCGGACTACCCGTTGTGGACCGCGGCAGTGACCCTGGCGGGTGGCGTGACGCGCCACTACATCTGCGACGAGCAGGCGGGCTGGCTGCCCGACCTGGACGACATCCGCGGCAAGATCGGCCCGAATACCCGCGCCATCGTCCTGATCAACCCGAACAACCCGACCGGTGCGCTGTATCCGGTGGAACTGCTGCAGGAGATCGTCGAGATTGCCCGTCAGCACCAACTGATCATCTACGCCGACGAGATCTACGACAAGGTCTTGTACGATGGCGCGACCCACACTTCGATCGCCTCGCTGGCTGACGATGTGCTGTTCATCACCTTCAACGGGCTGTCGAAGAACTACCGCGCCGCCGGCTATCGCGCCGGCTGGCTGGTGGTCTCGGGTGAAAAGCGTCATGCCCAGGACTATGTCGAGGGGCTGACCATGCTCGCCTCGATGCGGCTGTGTTCCAACGTGCCGGCGCAATACGGCATTCAGACCGCACTCGGCGGCTATCAGAGCATCAACGATCTGGTCGCGCCCGGCGGTCGTCTGGCTAAGCAGCGCGACCTCGCCTGGAAACTGCTGACCGACATCCCCGGTGTGTCCTGCGTCAAGCCGCAGGGGGCGATGTATCTGTTCCCCAGGCTCGACCCGAAAATGTATCCGATTGCCGACGACCAGGAGTTTATCCTCGAGCTGCTGCTCGAGGAGAAGGTCCTGCTGGTTCAGGGCAGCGGCTTCAACTGGCCCAATACCGACCATTTCCGGGTGGTGTTTCTGCCCAACGTGGACGACCTCACCGAGGCCATCGGACGCATTGCGCGCTTCCTCGAGCATTACCGCAAGCGGCATGGCTCCTGAACTGATTACTGACAACGGATAATTGAAAACTCACATATGAAACCCATCAACGTAGGATTGTTAGGCCTGGGCACCGTCGGCGGCGGCACCCTCACGGTATTGCGGCGCAATGCCGGGGAAATCACCCGTCGTGCCGGGCGCGAGATTCGCATCAAGATGGCGGCGGATCGCAACCTGGAAATGGCACGGAAACTCGCCGGCCCAGAGCTGGAAATCACCGCCGACCCGATGGCAGTGGTGAACAACCCGGACATCGATATCGTCGTCGAGCTGATCGGCGGTACTACGCTCGCCAAGGAACTGATCCTGAAAGCGATCGCCAACGGCAAGCACGTGGTCACGGCGAATAAGGCGCTGCTGGCGCTGCACGGCAATGAAATCTTCAAGGCGGCGCAGGCCAAGGGCGTGATGGTTGCCTTCGAGGCGGCGGTGGCAGGCGGTATCCCGATCATCAAGGCGTTGCGCGAGGGCCTCACCGCCAACCGCATCGAGTGGATCGTCGGCATCATCAACGGCACCACCAACTTCATCCTGACCGAGATGCGCGACAAGGGCCTGGCCTTCGATACCGTGCTTAAACAGGCGCAGGAACTCGGCTACGCAGAGGCCGACCCGACCTTCGACATCGAGGGCGTCGACGCCGCGCACAAGCTTACCATCATGGCGGCGATCGGCTTCGGCATTCCGATGCAATTCGACAAGGCCTACACCGAGGGCATCAGCAAGCTGACCAAGGAAGACATCGCCTACGCCGAGGAACTGGGCTACCGCATCAAGCTGCTCGGCATCACCAAACGCACCGACAAGGGCATCGAGCTGCGCGTCCACCCGACGCTGATCCCGGCCAAGCGCCTGATCGCCAACGTGGAAGGCGTGATGAACGCGGTGCTGGTGAAAGGCGACGCCGTCGGCGCGACCATGTATTACGGCCGCGGCGCCGGTGCGGAGCCGACCGCCAGCGCGGTGGTAGCGGACCTGGTGGACGTGACCCGGATGCTCACCTCCGATCCGGAGAACCGCGTGCCGCACCTGGCCTTCCAGCCGGACGCCTTGTCCGATGTGCCGGTACTGCCGATCGACGAGGTTCGCACCTCCTACTATCTGCGCCTGCGCGTGTTCGACAAGCCCGGCGTGCTGGCCGATGTGACGCGCATCCTGGCCGATCTGGGTATCTCGATCGACGCTATGATCCAGAAAGAGCCCGCTGAAGGCGAGGACCAGGCGGACGTGATCCTGCTGACGCACGAAACCGTGGAGAAACACATCAACCAGGCGATCGCCAAAATCGAGGCGCTGCCTTCGATTTCAGGCAAGGTGACGCGGATACGCATGGAAGCACTGGGATCGAACTAATCAACGGCAATTTGAACCGCAGAGGCGCGGAGGCGCAGAGGGTTTCAAGCGATTTCCTCTGCGTCTCCGCGTCTCCGCGGTGAGGTTTTAAATATGAAATATCTCAGCACCCGCGGCGGCATGCCGCCCAAGACTTTCACCGAAATCCTGCTCGGCGGCCTCGCTACCGATGGCGGATTGACCATCTCCGAAGCTTACCCCAAGTTCAGCAAGGAAGAGCTCGCCGCCATGCGCGGCATGAGCTACCGCGAGCTGGCATTCGAGGTGATCCGCCGCTTCGCCGACGACATTCCTGCCGCCGACCTCAGGGCCATCGTCGACAAGACCTACACCGCCGCGATTTTCTGCAGCGACGAGATCACTCCGGTGAAGACGCTGGAACCGGGGCTGCACATCCTCGGCCTGTCCTACGGCCCGACCCTGGCTTTTAAAGATGTGGCGATGCAGTTGCTCGGCAACCTGTTCGAGTATGTGCTGGCCAAGGAAAACGCCGAGATCAACATCCTCGGCGCGACTTCGGGCGATACCGGCAGCGCGGCGGAATACGCCATGCGCGGAAAAAGAGGAATCAGAGTGTTCATGCTCTCGCCGCAGGGAAAGATGAGCCCGTTCCAGACCGCCCAGATGTTCTCCCTGCTGGACCCGAACATTTTTAACATCGCCGTGAAGGGCGCGTTCGATGACTGCCAGGACATCGTCAAGGCCGTCTCCAACGACCTGGAATTCAAGGCCAAACACAAGATCGGCGCAGTCAACTCGATCAACTGGGCGCGCGTCACGGCCCAGGTGGTGTACTACTTCAAGGCCTATTTCGCGGTGACTAAAAACAACGACGAGGAAGTGTCTTTCTCCGTGCCATCGGGCAATTTCGGCAACGTCTGCGCCGGCCATATCGCCCGCCAGATGGGTTTGCCGATCCACAAGCTGATCGTCGCCACCAACGAGAACGACGTGCTCGACGAGTTCTTCCGCACCGGCGTTTATCGTCCCCGTCCGGAAACGCAGCATACCAGTAGCCCGTCGATGGATATCTCCAAGGCGTCCAACTTCGAGCGCTTTGTTTACGATCTGGTCGGACGCGATCCGGCAATCGTGAATGAGCTATGGAAGGAAGTGGACGCCGGCGGAAGTTTTGATCTTTCCAAAACGCCGTATTTCGCCAGGGTCAGGGAATTCGGCTTCGAATCCGGTTCCAGTAATCACGCCAACCGGCTGGAAACCATACGCCGCATGCATCAGCGGTACGGCGTGATGATCGATACCCATACCGCCGACGGCGTAAAAGTGGGGCTGGAGCACCGCGAAGCGGGCATTCCTCTGGTCTGTCTGGAAACCGCGCTGCCCGCCAAATTCGAGGAAACCATCCGCGAAGCGCTGGGCTGCGAGCCCGAGCGCCCGGCTGAGCTGGTGGGGATAGAGAAGCTGCCGCAGCGCTTTGAAGTCATGGAGGCTGATGCGGAAGCGGTCAAGCGCTGCATCGTGGCGCACTCCTGACTTATTCCAATTTGCATTCAATCCAACAATAAACAGCAAAAATCTTTCACCGCAAAGGACGCGAAGGACGCAAAGGAAAAGCAATCAGGCTGGCATGTCTGAGGGTTTGGTTTTTCCTTTGCAACCTTTGCGTCCTTTGCGGTTAGTGTTTTTTTGATAGAGAAATGGAATTGCAAGCTGGTACCCGGTCAGGGTTCGAACAAATATTATGTTCGAGTCGGCCTTATTGGCCACGGCGCACGACGATGAACACAGAAAAGGTCACGATGGACATGCCGGCGATCTTCTCGATGCCGAGCTTTTCGTCAAACAGCCATGCGGCCTCAAGTGCGGTGACGGCGGGCACCAGATAAAACAGGCTGGAAACTTTGTGGATCTCGCCGTGCTTGATGAGATAGTTGAGCAGCAGGATGGCGCCGATTGACAGCACGATGGCCAGCCAGAAGATGGCGAAGATCAGCTGATGGGTGAACTGGATTTCACGGCTTTCGAACAGATAGGTGCCGAGCCCGAAAATCACCACGGTGGAAAGGTACTGGAAGAACGCGCTGCTGAGGATTTCATTGTGGGCGCAGAATTTCTTCTGGTAGAGCGTCCCCGCCGTGATGCCCAGCAGTGCGATTACGGCGGCCCATGCCGCGTGCTGGTTGAACGGTGCCGCATGGTTGCTGCCGGCGGCGAAAATCAGGGTTAGCCCGAACAGCCCGAGCACCACGCCCAACCACTGCATGCGAGTGACTCGCTCACCCAGCAGCAGTGGAGCGGAGATCGTGGTCAGCAACGGCTGCAACCCGACAATCAACGCGCACAGGCCGGCGGGCATGCCGGCCTTGATCGCGGTGAACACGCCCCCCAGATAGGCACCGTGGATCAGGCTGCCGCTGACCATCAAATGGAAGCGCTGGCGCCAGTTTGCCGGGGGAGCGGGTTTGAAGTACGCGATCAGCGCGACGAGCAGAGCCAGCGTCAGCACGAAGCGCAGGAACAGCAGCGTGTAGGGCTCCGCGTAGGGCAAGCCGTATTTTGCGCCGATGAAGCCGGTGCTCCATAGCAGGACGAACAGCAGCGGAATGTTGGCGAGAAAGACCCGCTTAAGCAATCTTGCCCAGCTTTCGGTCTTCCCGGATCATGTCGCTGGCTTTCTCGGCGAACATGACCACCGGCGAACTGGTGTTGCCCGAGGTGATGGCCGGCATGATCGATGCATCCACCACCCGCAGGCCGGCGATACCATGCACGCGCAACCGCGCGTCGACCACTGCCATGGGGTCGGCTTTGAGGTCATTGCCCATTTTGCAGGTACCGACCGGGTGGAAAATGGTCGTGCCGATGTCGCCGGCCGCTTTGGCCAATTCTTCATCGCTTTGGCAGGCGGGGCCAGGCTTGAACTCTTCCGGCGTGTAGCGTTGCAAGGCCGGGGCGGCGACAATGCGGCGCGTCAGGCGCAGCGAATCTGCCGCCACTTTGCGGTCGCCCTCGGTGGACAGGTAATTGGGCTGAATAAGCGGTGCTTCGCGGCTGTCGGCGCTCTTGATGCGGATATGGCCGCGGCTTTCCGGATGCAGATTGCACACCGAGGCAGTAAAGGCCGGGAAATCATGCAGCGGATCGCCGAACTTGTCGAGCGACAAGGGTTGCACGTGGTATTCCAGATTCGGAGTGACCTGGCTTTCATCCGAGCGGACAAAAGCGCCAAGCTGGCTGGGGGACATGGAGAGCGGGCCGCTCCGGAAGAGCAGATATTGCAGCCCCATGCCGAGCCGCCCCAGCAGGCTTCCGGCAGTTTCATTCAGGGTGCGGGTGTTTTTCACCTTGAACGCCATGCGCAGTTGCAGGTGATCCTGGAGGTTCTCGCCGACCCCGGGCAGTTCGTGAATTACCGGGATGCCGTGTTGTTGCAGCAATGGAGCCGGGCCGATACCGGAACATTGCAGAATCTGGGGCGAACTCACTGCTCCCGCAGCGAGCAGGGTTTCGAGAGTGGAATCAGCCTGGAAGGCTTGATTGTTCTGCCAGAACTCAACGCCAATGACACGCTTGCCTTCGAAGCGCAGGCGCCGCACGACCGCGTTGGTGATGACTTTGATGTTGGGGCGACTCAGGGCGGGGCGCAGGAAACCTTTTGAGGCATTCCAGCGCACGCCGCGTTTCTGATTGACTTCGAAATAGCCACACCCCTCATTATTGCCGCGATTGAAGTCGATGACCTTGGGAATGCCGACCTCGGCGGCTGCATCGCGAAAGGCGTCGAGGATTTCCCACGACAACCGCTGCTGTTCAACCCGCCATTCGCCGCCGGTGTTGTGCATCTCGTCCGCGCCGCGCGCGTAGTCTTCAGAGCGTTTGTAGTAGGGCAGGACCTCGTCCCATCCCCAGCCGGGATTGCCCTGCGCCTGCCATTTCTCGAAATCGCGTACCTGGCCGCGCATGTAGATCATGCCGTTGATCGATGAGCTGCCGCCGAGTACCCGGCCGCGGGGGTAGCCAATGGCGCGCCCGTTCAAGCCGGGTTCGGGCTCGGTTTTGAAGCACCAGTCGGTACGAGGGTTGCCGACGCAATACAGATACCCGACCGGAATATGAATCCACAAGTAGTTATCCTTGCCGCCCGCTTCGAGTAACAGGACCTTGATGTCGGGGTCGCTGGACAGGCGGTTGGCCAGTACGCAGCCGGCTGTTCCGCCGCCGATGATGATGTAGTCGTAAGAGCCGATCGAGGTATTCATGTTCATGATGGTGGGCGAAGCCTCCGGTTAATTACCAAACACTAGGCTAACGCCTCATCCAGCAGTTCGATCCAATGGCGCACCGGCAGGTCGGTGCCGCTTTGCAGGTGGGCCTGGCAGCCGATGTTGGCGCTGGCGATCTGCGCCGGGCTCCCGCTTTGCAGCGCATCCAGCTTGTTGCGCAGCAACTGCTGCGACAATTCCTTCTGCAGTATCGAATAGGTTCCCGCCGAGCCGCAGCACAGGTGTTTGTCCGCTACCGGCGTAAGCTCGTAGCCGGCCCTGGTCAGCAATTCCTCAATCACGCCGACGATTCTTTGCCCGTGCTGCAAGGTGCAGGGGGAATGGAATGCCACCTTGCCGCGCGGGGCTGGCGAGAGCAGGCAGAACAGCCCGTCCTTTTCCGCAGCGAGAATCTCGCTCAGGTCGCGGGTGAGGCCGGAAATCCGTGCCGCTTTCCCGGCATAGGCCGGATCGTCGCGCAGCAGGTGGCCGTATTCCTTGACCATCGCGCCGCAGCCGCTGGCGGTCATCACCACCGCCTCCGTGCCTTGTTCCAGGTAGGGCCACCAGGCGTCGATATTGCGGCGCATGTAGTCCAGCCCTTCCGCATGGGCGTTCAGGTGATAGCTGACCGCGCCGCAGCAGCCGGCTTTCTCGGCGCTGAACAGCGTAATGCCGAGCCGATCCAGCACCCGCGCAGCGGCGGCATTGGTGTTGGGCGCCAAGCCGGGCTGCACGCAGCCTTCCAGCACCAGCATGGTGCGAGCATGTCGCGCGGTTGGCCAGGGTTTCGCCGGCCGGGCGATGGGCACTTCCTTTGCCAGCGCGCCTGGCAGCAGCGGGCGAAACAGGCGGCCGAGGGTGAGCAGGGAATTGAAGATGGCCGGACGGGGCAGCACCGCGCGCAGCAGCCTGCGCTGCACGGCCTGCCACGGGCTGCGGCCGATCTTTTCCTCGGCGATGGCGCGACCGATGTCCACCAGGCGGCCGTAGCGCACGCCGGACGGGCAGGTGGTTTCGCAGGAGCGGCAGGTGAGGCAGCGATCCAGGTGGAGCAGGGTTTTTTCCGTCACCTCGGCGCCTTCGAGCATCTGCTTAATCAGGTAGATGCGTCCGCGCGGGCTGTCCAGCTCGTTGCCGAGCAGCTGGTAGGTGGGGCAGGTGGCGGTGCAAAAACCGCAATGCACACAGGCGCGCAGGATGGCCTCCGCCTCTTGGCCGGCGGCGGTGTGCTTGATGGAATCGACGAGATTGGTTTGCATGTCGCTTAATCCTAAAAACGGCGATTAACCACGAATGACACGAATGTTCACGAATAACCAAGAGTAGGCGCCTCTAGGCGACACGAAATAGTTAGAGACAATCATCGTGTCGTCTAGAGGCGCCTATTTTTGGCACCAAACAGGTGAATCAGACTATCCATTATAACTAACTGATTATTAGTGAACATTCGTGTTTCATTCGTGTAAATTCGTGGTTAAAAGCTTTTTCTAGGTTAAAACGCCTGGTGCATGCGGCCGGGGTTGAGGATGCCGTGCGGATCGAAGGTCTGCTTCAGCCGCTGGTGCAGTTCCAGCAGAGGTGCGGACAGGGGATGGAACGGCTCGGCGCTGGGCTCCGGGCTGCGGAACAGGGTCGCCTGGCCGCCGAGCGCAGCCGCCGCCTGGCGGATGGTCGTCGCATCGGCGTCGCTCGCCAGCCAGCGCAATGCGCCGCCCCACTCGACCAGTTGCCGTCCCGGCACGGCGATAGCCGGTGCCGTGGATGGCAGCGACAGCCGCCACAGCGTTTCGGCATGGAAAAACGGGTGGCGCTGCTCGCGCACGCTGTGCCAGAAACTGTCGGCATCTTCCACTATTTCGCCGCCGAGTTTTTGCCGTACCGAGCGCACCGCGGCGGAGGCGCCGGAAAGGCGCACGGTCAGCGCGCCTTCGTGGTAGCAGGTGGCGGACAGCGACAGCGGCTGCGCCGCCCAGCGATTCATCGCCTCGAGCGCCTCCCGCTCTGCCATGCCGAAGCGCAGGGTCAGCTCTTCGGCCGGCAGCGGCAGGATCTTCAGCGACACTTCCAGCAGCAGCCCCAGGGTGCCGAGCGATCCGGCCATCAGTCGCGACACGTCGTAGCCGGCGACATTCTTCATGACCTGGCCGCCAAAGCGCAGCACCTCGCCCTTGCCGTCGATCATGCGCACGCCCAGCACGTAGTCGCGCACCGCGCCTGCATAGGCGCGGCGCGGCCCGGACAGCCCGGCGGCGACGCAGCCGCCGAGGGTCGCACCTGGGCCGAAATGGGGCGGCTCGAACGGCAGCATTTGCCGGTTGGCCGCCAGCGCCGCCTCGATCTCGGCCAGCGGCGTACCGGCGCGGGCGGTAAGCACGAGTTCGGTGGGTTCGTAGGAGACGATGCCGCGACAAACGGTCGCGTCCAGCGTTTCGCCATGCGTAGGGCGGCCGTAGAACGACTTGCTGCCCGAGCCGAGGATGCGCAACGGGCGGCGATCGTGGCCGGCTTCGCGCACGGTCTGGCTGAATTGTTCGATGGTGTCCTGCATCGCTTTAACCTTAAAACCGTAATTAACCACGAATGACACGAATGTTCACGAATGAACACAAATAGTTAACAACAAATATCGCCTCACCAAACAGGTGAATCGGGTGAATTTCATTAATCCTTTGATTATTCGTGAACATTAGTGTTTTATTCGTGTAAATTCGTGGTTAATCGCTTTTTTTAGGTTTATCTATAATCTTCTCAAAAACGGGGAATGTCGGGGAACGGCACCTGCCCGTGGTGCACGTGCATGCCACCGAATTCCGAGCAGCGGTGGGCGGTGGGAATTACCTTGCCGGGATTGAGCAGGCCGGACTGGTCGAACGCCAGCTTCACCTCGCGGAACCTCTGCAGCTCCTCGGGCTTGAACTGCGCGCACATCTGGTTGATTTTTTCGATCCCGACGCCGTGCTCGCCGGTGATGGTGCCGCCCACTTCCACGCATAGTTCCAGGATCTTGCCGCCGAGTTCCTCGGCGCGATGCCATTCGCCCGGCTGGTTGGCATCGTACAGGATCAGGGGGTGGAGGTTGCCGTCGCCGGCGTGGAATACGTTGGCCACGCGCAGGCCGTATTCACGCGACAGCTCGTCGATGCGCCGCAGCACGTGGGTCAGCTCGCGGCGCGGGATGGTGCCGTCCATGCAGTAGTAATCGGGGGAGATGCGGCCCATGGCGGGGAAGGCGGCCTTGCGCCCGGCCCACAGCCTGAGACGATCCGTCTCATTCTCGGAGGTGCGCAGCGAGGTTGCGCCGCAGCGGGAGAGAATCGCCTGCATTTTGGCGATTTCCTCGGCGACTTCCTCCGGCGTGCCGTCAGATTCGCACAGTAGAATGGCTTCGGCGTCGAGGGGGTAACCGGCGTGGACGAAATCCTCTGCCGCCTGGATCGAGAGGCGATCCATCATTTCCAGGCCGGCCGGGATGATGCCGGCGGCGATGATCTCGCCCACCGCGGCGCCGGCCTCTGCCACCGTGTCGAATGCCGCCATCACCACCTGGGCGAGTTCGGGCCTGGGCAGCAGCTTTACCGTCACCTCAGTGATTACGCCGAGCATGCCCTCGCTGCCGGTGAACAGCGCCAGCAGATCGTAGCCGGCGGCGTCCATGGCCTCCGAGCCGATCTCCAGCAACTCGCCATCCATGGTGTAGGCGCGCAGCTTGAGCACGTTGTGGACGGTGAGGCCGTATTTCAGGCAATGCACCCCGCCGGCGTTTTCCGCCACGTTGCCGCCGATGGAGCAGGCGATCTGGCTGGATGGGTCGGGGGCGTAATAAAGGCCGTGCGGCGCCGCTGCCTCGGAGATGGCCAGGTTGCGCACGCCGGGCTGGACGCGGGCGATGCGGGCGAGGGGGTCGAGCGACAGAATGCGGTTGAACTTCGACAGGCTGAGCAGCACGCCGTCGGAGAGCGGCAGCGCCCCGCCCGACAGCCCGGTGCCGGCGCCGCGCGCCACCACCGGCACGTTTTCGCGGCGGCACAGCAGCAGGATTTCCCGCACCTGCTCCTCGGTTTCCGGCAGAACGACCGCCAGCGGCAGCTGGCGGTAGGCCGACAGGCCGTCGCACTCGAAGGGCTTGAGGTCCTCCTCCTCGAACAGCACTGCGTCGGAGGGGAGAATTCTCTGCAGCTGTTTTACCAGTTCATGCTTTTCCATGGTCTCGGCGCCGAAATCGCGCTCCTTTCATTGCCAGCTTATTCCTTCGTACCGCGAAGCCTATGATACACCTCGGCCAGCGCCTTTTCGTCGCCGACGTTGCCGGGGAAAATCACCACCGGAATTTCGGGGAAGGCATGGTCGGCGGGGGTCAGCACCACGCTGCAGCCGGCCAGTATCTGCCCCGCCAGGCGTGTCGTGGGCAGGGCGAGCCCCTTGCTCAACATGTCGTTGGAGGTAATGCCGCCCTTGCTGATGATGAAGCCGATGGTGGCGGGCAGGCCATGCACCACGTCCATCAGGAAACCGGACACGTGCTCGCCGAACGCCAGGCGGGCGGCCTGGTCGGGAAACTGGCGTTCCACCCGGCTGGTGAACACCACCGGGGTCAGGCCATTCTGGTGCGCCTGGGCAACTTTCGCCAGCACTTCTTGTAGCAGGGCCGGGCTCTCTTCTGGCATGCGGCTAACATCCACTTCCACCGCTGCGATGCCTTCCTGCTGCAGCAATACCTGAAGCTGGTCGGTAGTCTTCTTGACGTGCGAGCCCACCACCACCACGCCTGGCCGGTTATTTTTGACATAGCGGTGCATGTCCTCGGCCGCAACTGGCTGCGGCGGCAATTTTGCCAGGGCGGTCAGCAGGCTGGCGGCGCTGCGGAACAGGAAACGCTTTCCCTGGCTGGCGGCCTGTTCCAGATCGTCGGCGAAGCGGTCGAGATCGGCCTGGATTTCGGCATCCACCACGCAGCAGGCATTGCCCGCAAGCGCCATCAGACGGTCGAGCGAGCCGGCGCGGATGTCGTTGAGGGTGAAGCGCACCACTTGATCGGCCTTGATGCGGCCTCGGGTTTTCTCTTCCACGTAGTCAGGCAGGTAGCTGTGGCGGTAGCCGAACACGGAATCGCGGGCGAACTCGGTTTCGTGCACCGGCACTGGCTGGCCGCTTACCTTGAGATAGTGGATGCTGTCCACGGTGAAGCGGCCGCCCTCAAAAAAGGCGGGCACCAGGAAGTGGGCGTCGAACGGGCCCAGTTCCTCGGCCATGACGTCGGTTTCCACCGGATAGTGGCCGCGCAGGGTGGAGTCGGAGCGGCTGACGAACAGCGCCGGCCGGCCGAACCCTTCCATCGCCAGCTTCAGGTTGTGGCACGTCTCGCGCGTCACCTGGCTGGCCTCGGCGGCGCCCATGCCGCGGGTATTGGTCAGCACGAACATCAGCGGGGAGGCATCGTACAGCCCCTGTTTCAGCGTCTCGACATCCCAGCGGGTGAGCAGCAGACTGCCATGCACCGTTTGCGAGCCGGTGGGGTCGTCGTCGAGGACTATGATTTTGGGTTGCATCGAAATTCCTTTTTCACCGCAGAGGCGCGGAGGCGCTGAGAAAAACTAAACCCAACCGATTGTTCGATCTCTGCGCCTCTGCGGTTAAGTCATTAACCCAGCAAAGCCAGCGCCCGTTGCTCCATCGCCTTGGCGTTCATGCCGTTGAGGTCGAACAACTGGCCTACGCTGGCGGTGGTTTCGCCACGCCGCCAGCAGAATGTTTCGCGGCGTGCCGCGCGGGTTCTCAGCAGTACCGGCTCAAGCATGGCGGACGGACCGCCGGTGACGGCGATCAGCGCGTCGCCGTGGAACATGGCCTCAAAGTCACCGTCACTCATGAACAGGCCGTCCGGCTGGGACACGGTATTCCACGACACGTCGGTTGGGCGGTACAGGCGGCGCGGGTTGACCACGGCGACGATGCGCACGCCGATGCCCTGCTTGGTTAGCGCTTCGGCCGCCTCGAATACCGGCAGAAGCACCATGTCGCCCGTCACTGCGAATACCACCTTGGCCTTGCCGTCAGTGTCGAGCAGGGTGATCGCGCCTTCCTCCACTGCCTTGCGGCTCTGTGCCAGAGTGGTGCGTACCGGCAGTGGACTCTTGGAGGCGGTGATGACGATACCCTTGTTGTAGGTCTGCAGCGCCCATTCGTAGGCCACCTGGATCATGTTGGCGTCGGTCGGGAACAGCGGGAACACGTTGCCGTTGCGCATCATGGCGGCGAAGTAGGCTTCGACTTCCGGCCGCTGGTGGGTCCAGCCGTTGCGGCCCTGCTCCAGTGCGCCGGCGGTGAACAGGCACACCGTGCTCGGCGTTTTGCGACGCAGCTCGGCCATCGCCTGGATCACCGTCTGCCAGATCGGCAGGCCGTTGATGACGAAAGATTCGTAAGAGCACCACAGGCTGCGCCCGCCGAATAGCGCCACTGCGGCAGCGAGCCCGGCGCAGGCATCCTCGTTGAGCGGCTCGTAAACCTGGCCGTTGGGGCCCTGGAAATACAGCTCATCCACCGTCGGATGGCGGATCGTGAGTGCCTTGTTGATGTTGGCCATGGCCGAGGCTTCGTTGCCATCGGCATTGGTGACGATGAAACGCGGGTCGCGCTTGCCGACCTCGGCCACCACTTGGCCGAAGGCGGTAGTCGGCACCTTGGCCTCGCCATCTACGTCGTATTCGGTCATCAGCGGCAGGCCGTCGAGGCTGGCCAACTCCAGCTCGAATTCGGTCACCACGGTCTTAACGGCGGGTCCGCCGCCGGCATGGCGGAAATTCTCGCGCACCAATTCCCAGGCGGCGGTCGACAGGGCGCGGCGTTGCAGGCCGCCCTTGACGTCGTCGCTTTCCAGGGTGTGGTAGGCGTACATGTTATGCGACTTGGCACCGGTGGCATGCACCCCGGTGCCCTTGAGTTGTTTCAGGATCAGCACCGACAGCCCGCCGTTGAGGCCGTTTTGCGCGGCTGCATGGCTGGCTTTTAGCACTGCGCCGGCAAAGGCCACGCGCCGCTGCCACGAGAACAGCGAGCTGTCGACGTAGGCGCCATCCTGATTCTGGTCGTCGAATTCCTTGGCGTCCACCAGGTACACGTGCTTGAAACCGTGGGCCTTCCAGTAGGCCGTCATGCGGGCATTGTCCCAAGTCGAGACCATGCTGTGGTGTTCCTGGGAATAGCCGTTCCAGACCAGGATCGGTAGGAAGTTGGTGGCCTTGGGGTAGGCGGTGTTGAAATGCACCATGGCGCTCATGATGTAGGGCTCGCCCAGGCCGCCGTCGCCGATGGTCACCGGGAACAGCTTGCCGGGATGGAGCAGGGCGCCGGCCATGGCGAAATGCTGGCCCTGGCCCAAGGGGCCGGCGGGGGAGAGTAGGCCGGGAATAGCGCCGGACAGATGTCCCAGCAGGCCGTGGGTTTCGCGGAAGCGCTCGCGCATCTGCTGCACCGTGGTTATGCCCATTTCTTCCAGCGAGGTGTCGAGGAACATGGCGCTGTAGAAGCCCGGCGCATGGTGGCCGACTTCGGTCACGATATTGGTGTGGCCCAGCATCACCATGGAGGCATAGGCTTCCGCGCTGCTGGCGAAACCGCCGGGGTGGCCGGAAGATTTGGCGCCGGTCACCTGGAGGGTGAGATAGCGCAGGGCATCCGCAACCAGCAGGGTCTGATAGGCCGCCTTTTCATCGTTGGCGTCGGCAACGCCGTGAACCTTTTCCGACAGGCAGGGGGCAGCGCCGTAACGATCGAAGTCCGGCATGGATTCCGCGAAATATTGAATTCCTTGGCAAAACGCCGGCGTAGCCTGCGGTGCTATCAGCTTTTTTTCCGCGCTCATCTTCTTCTCCAGTAATCAGAAAACTGTTAGGCATGGCAGAACTTGTCTACCATTTAAAATTTCACTATATGAAATTAACATTCATGTTATGAAAATAGTAGCAAAGCCCCCGGATAAATGCAACAGGCAAATCCTTGCTTCAGCAAGGAGATAGTTGCAGCGGGTAGCCTATTCCATGACGGCGTAACAGTGATTGGTAAGGAATTCCACGATAGCCTCGCTGGCGATCAGTTGATCGAAAACCTTCGCCCCTTGCTGATAATCCCCGGAAATGAAGCGTTTTTCGCTCACGCCCGCGATGATTCCGGCAACAGTTGCCGGAATCATCGCGCGGACCATCTCGACTGTCACCTTGCGGCCGTCGTCCAGCACTCCGCGGGCGCTGTGTATCCACTGCCATACCTGGGAGCGGGAAATTTCGGCGGTGGCGGCGTCCTCCATCAGGTTGTGTATCGGCACGCAGCCAGTGCCAGCCAGCCAAGCGCCAAGGTAGGCTATCGCTACTTCGATGTTGGCGCGCAGCCCCGCCTCGGTGATCGGGCCTTCAGGTTCGAATTTCAGCAGGTCGGCGGCGCTAGCCTGGACGTCTTCGCGCTTCTTGTGCAACTGATTTGGGGTGGGCATCAGCCGGTCGAAAACCTCCATCGCCAGCGGCACCAGGCCGGGATGGGCTACCCAAGTGCCGTCGTGGCCGTCGCTTGCTTCTCGCTCCTTGTCGGCGCGTACCTTGGCGAGTGCCATGGCATTCGCCTCGGGGTCGGACTTGATCGGGATCTGTGCCGCCATTCCGCCCATGGCATGGGCGTTGCGGCGATGGCAGGTCTTGATCGATAGCAGCGAATAGGCGCGCATGAAGGGCGAGGTCATGGTCACCAGGCCGCGGTCGGCCAGGATGAAGCTCGGGTTGCGGCTGAACTTCTTGATGCAGCTGAAGATGTAATCCCAGCGTCCGCAGTTGAGGCCGGCCGAGTGCTCGCGCAGCTCGTAGAGGAATTCGTCCATCTCGAAGGCGGCGGGGAGGGTCTCGATCAGCGCCGTCGCCTTGACGGTGCCGCGCGGGATGCCGAGGCGCTCCTGGGCGTAGACGAAGACGTCGTTCCACAACCGGGCTTCGAGGTGGCTTTCCATCTTGGGCAGGTAGAAATAGGGCGCGGTGCCCCGGGACAGCAGGGTTTTTGCGTTGTGGAAGAAGTACAGGCCGAAGTCGAAGAGGCTGCCGGACACCGGCTTTCCGTCCACGGTCACGTGCTTCTCCAGCATGTGCCAGCCGCGCGGGCGAACGAACAGCACCGCGGTTTTTTCATTCAACTGGTAGGTCTTGCCGTCCGGGTTGACGTGGCTGATGGTACGGGCGACCGCGTCGCGCAGGTTGATCTGGGCCTCGACCACGTTGGGCCAGGTCGGGGTCATGGAATCTTCCAGGTCCGCCATGTATACCTTTGCTCCGGCGTTGAGTCCGTTGATCAGCATCTTGCGCTCCGCCGGGCCGGTGATCTCGACGCGCCGGTCCTGCAGTTCGGCAGGCACCGGGGCGACGCTCCAGTCGCCGCTGCGCACGTCGGCGGTTTCGGGCAGGAAGTCTGGCAGCTTGCCGCTGTCCAGTTCGGCCTGGCGGGCCACCCGCCGCTCCAGCAGGGATAGACGCACGGGCTCGAACTTGCGCGCCAGTTCGGCGATGAACGTCAGTGCCTCGGGAGTGAGGATGCTGGATTGCTCCGGGGTGACCGGGGCGGAGATTGCTATGCCTGCGGGATGAGTCATGGTCGTTTCCTTTCAAATGGGTGTCAGGCGACGCGGTTCTGCGCTTCGCCGCGCATGAACGCCTCGATGTTGTCGATCAACTGGTCGGCCAGGGTCTGCATCGCTTCCCGGCCCGACCAGGCGATGTGCGGCGTGAGGATGAAGTTGGGCAGGTCGAGGTCGAGCAGGGGGTTGCCTTCTCTGGGCGGCTCCTTGCCCAGCACGTCGAATCCGGCGCCGCCGATTCTGCCCGAATGCAGGACATCGAGCAGCGCCGCTTCGTCCACCAGACCGCCGCGGGCGGTGTTGATCAGCAGGGCGTGGGGTTTCATCCGGGCGAATTCAGCCGCACCGATCAGGTGGCGGGTTTGCTCGCTGAGGGGCAAGTGCAAACTGATCACGTCGCTTTCCTGCAGCACCGTGTCGAACGCGGTGTAGCCCGGGCGCACCTCGGCGGCACCCTTGTGCTCGGCGATCAGCACCTTCATGCCGAATGCCAGCGCGATCTGTTCCACCGCCTGGCCGATGGCGCCGTGGCCGATCAGCCCCAGGGTGCTGCCGTGCAGGTCGCGCACCGGATGGGTGAACAGGCAGAACTGGTCGGCCCGCTGCCATTCGCCGTTGCGCAAGTCGGCGCGGAACGCCAGCAGGTTGCGGCGCAGCGCCAGCATCAGCATGAACACGTGCTCCGGCACGGTGTGCACCGAGTAGTTGCGGATGTTGGATACCACGATGCCGCGTTCGCGGCAGCAGGCGATATCCACGTTGTCGGTGCCGGTGGCGGCGGCGGCCACCATCTTCAGCTTGGGCAATTGCTCCAGCGTTTCCCGGCGTAGCGGCACCTTGTTGGTGATGGCGACAGTGGCCTCCATCAGCCGCGCCACGATCTGGTCGGCCGGCGTGGCAGGATACTCCTCCCACTGGTGATGGAAGGACGGGTGGCGGATGTCGGCGATGATGCTGTCGGAATCGAGAAAGACGATTTTTTCCATGAGATTTGTCCTGGCTTTGATATTTCATAAACTCACCGCGGAGGCGCGGAGGCGCAGAGAACGTAGTACCCAGAATTACGACAGGCTTAGCAAATAATAGCCCGAAGAAATTAGGGGTTTATTGTGCTTTTCCTCTGCGTCTCGGCGCCTCTGCGGTGAAAAGTCCAAGCTAATCGCCGCCCATGCCGGACATCCGTTCCAGCACCTTGACCACTGCAGAGGAATCCAGGTCAGCGTCGCCGCTGCCCATCAGGGCGTTGAGGTGCTGGGTGACCAGGGCGGCGGCAGGCAGCACCAGGCCGAGCTGGTGGGCGGTTTCCATGACGATGCGCATGTCTTTCTGGTGCAGGCCAACCTTGAAGCCGGGCCTGAAATCGTGGTCCAGCATGCGCTTGCCGTGCACTTCCAGTATCTTGCTGCCGGCGAAACCGCCGAGCAGGGCCTCGCGCACCTTGGCCGGGTCGGCACCGTTCTTGCGGGCGAAAGTCAGCGCTTCCGCCACCGCTTCAATAGTCACCGCCACCACGATCTGGTTGCATGCCTTGGCCACTTGGCCGGCGCCGTTGCCGCCGACGTGGACGATATTCTCGCCCATGCATTCGAACAGCGGTCTGACGCGCTCGAACACCTCCGGCTTGCCGCCCGCCATGATCGAGAGGGTGGCATTGATCGCCCCGGTTTCGCCGCCGGAAACCGGCGCGTCCAGCATCTCGATGCCTTTCGCACTAAGTCGCTCGGCGAAAGCCTTGGTGGCGGTGGGGGAGATAGTGCTCATGTCGACCACTACCAAACCTGGCCGGGCGCTGTGAATGATGCCCTGTTCGCCGAACACCACCGTTTCCACATCCGGGGTGTCGGATACGATGGTGAAGATCACGTCCGCGTGGGCTGCTACTTCCCCGGGCGTGGCGCAGGCGGTTGCACCTGCAGCCGTCAGCTGCTGCAGGGCTTCCGGGCGGCGCGCGTAGGCCCACAGCTTGTGCCCGCCCTTCATCAGGTTGAGGGCCATGGGGCGGCCCATGATGCCGGGGCCGATAAATCCGACATTGAATGACATAAGTTTCTCTTAAGGGTTACGTATCGTTAATCCTTAAAACGGCGATTAACCACGAATGACACGAATTTTCACGAATAAACACGAATAGTTAGAGACAAACATCGTGTCGCCCAGAGGCGTCTACTTTTGGCGCCAAACGGGTGAATCAGCTAAGCTATGATAATCTACTGATTATTCGTGAATATTCGTGCTTCATTCGTGTAAATTCGTGGTTAAAAGCTTTTTCTAGGTTAATGCATCAGCCACACCGTTACCGGCAGCGTCAGCCAGAACAGTACCGTGGTCCAGCCGATCAGCAGGGCGGCGGCCTCGGTGTCGAGATGAAAGCGGTCGGTCAGGATCAGCGCCGACATGATGGTCGGCATGCCCGCTTCGACGATGGCGGCTTTCTGCGCCTCGCCCACCGGAGCGAACAGCAGCGACGCGGTGAGCGCCACCACCAGCGGCATCAGGGCGAGCTTGATGGCGGCCACGCCGAGAATGACTCCCTTGGGTTTCAGTTGCCGCCAGGGGATGGACAGCCCCAGCACAAACATCATGACCGGGATGGTGGCCTGGCCGATCATCTTGGCCGCATGGACCAGCGGCTCGAAAGCCAGTCCGCTCATCTGCAAGCCGGCTCCCGCAAAAAACGCCCAGATCGGCGGGATGCCGACCAGTTGGCGCCATACCGGCGGATGCAGGCCGGCGGATTCAGGCGGGCCGAGGTGGGTGCAGACCCATATGCCCAGGCTCCAGAACAGCGGCATGGTCATCAGCATGTCGTTGAAGGCCGCATAGCGAGGTGCTTCGCTGCCATAGAGGAAGACCAGCACCGGCACGCCGATGTAGAAGGTGTTGCCGAACATGCCGCCCACCAGCAAGGCGGCGCGCGTCCCGTTGTGCAGGTCGCGCCCGAACCGGGTGCGGTAGAGCAGCAGGTAGAGCACCGCGCCGGAGGTCAGGCCGCCGATACCGACCAGAAGGGGCACCGACAGCAGTCCGGGGGTGATCGGCGTGGCAACCGCAATGGAGAACAGAATGGCCGGGAAGAACAGGTTGAGCACCAGCCGGTTGAGCTGGATGCGCAAGGTCTTGCTGGAGATTTCCCGGTAATGGTTCGGCCAGACTGCGCCCACGCCGACCAGAATGGCGGCCGGCAGCATCACCTCGATCATGAGTTTGACCAGATGGTTCAGGTCCATAATTATCCTAAAAACCGCAGTTCATTAACCGCAAAGACGCGAAGGCGCAAAGAAAACAAGGACATAAGATCCATCTGGTATTCACCTGTCCGGTGACTGGGCAGATTCCGATAACACATTGTTTTTCCTTTGCGTTCTTTGCGCCTTTGCGGTTCAAATGCTTTTTTTAGGATTATTCCCTGAGCGAGGCGGCTGCCGTGATGACGTTTAGCCGAGCGTCGGCATCACCAGCGTGGAGGCGCTGCGCTCAGACACTTCCGGCCAGCGGCTGGTGATGGCCTTGGTGCGGGTGTAGAAGTACACGCCTTCCATGCCGTGCATGTGCAGGTCGCCGAACAGCGAGGACTTCCAGCCGCCGAAGGAGAAGAAGGCCATCGGTACCGGGATCGGCACGTTGATGCCGACCATGCCGACTTCGATCTCGTTCTGGAAGCGCCGCGCCGCCGCGCCGGAACTGGTGAAGATGGCGGTGCCGTTGGCGTAGGGGTTGCTGTTGACCAGGTTGATCGCCTCGTCGAAGCTGGCGGCGCGCAGCACGATCAGCACCGGGCCGAAGATTTCCTCGCGGTAGATGGTCATCTCGGTGGAAACATGGTCGAACAGGGTCGGCCCGACGAAAAAGCCGTTCTCGTGGCCGGGCACCTTGATGCCGCGCCCATCCGTTAACAACTTTGCGCCCTGCGCCACGCCGCTGTCGATGTGGCCGACGATCTTGTCGCGATGCTGGGCTGAGATCACCGGGCCCATCTCGACGCCTTTCCTGTCGCCCGGGCCGACCACCAGCTTCTCGGCTCTTTCCTTCAGCTTGGCCACCAGCGCATCGGCCACGTCGCCCACCGCGACCACGGTGGAGATCGCCATGCAGCGCTCGCCGGCGGAGCCGTAGGCGGCGCCCATGATGGCGTCGGCGGTGAAGTCCAGCTCGGCGTCGGGCAGTACGATGGCATGGTTCTTGGCGCCGCCCAGGGCCTGCACGCGCTTGCCGTGGCGGGCGGCGGTCTCGTAGATGTGTTTGGCCACCGGCGTCGAACCGACGAAGGACACGGCACGCACGTCGGGGTGGATGAGCAGGGTGTCCACCGCTTCCTTGTCGCCCGGCACGACGTTGAAAACGCCGTCGGGCAGGCCCGCTTCCTTGAACAGCTCGGCCATACGCAGGCTGCACGAAGGCACCTTTTCGGAAGGCTTGAGGACGAAGGTGTTGCCGCAGGCGATGGCGATGGGGAACATCCACATCGGCACCATCGCCGGGAAGTTGAACGGGGTGATGCCGGCGCATACCCCCACCGGCTGCAGCATGGAGTGGCAATCGACGCCGCGGCCGACGTTTTCGGCATGCTCGCCTTTGAGCAGATGCGGCGCGCCGACGGCGAATTCCACCACTTCGATGCCGCGCTGCACCGAGCCGGCGGCGTCTTCCAGGGTCTTGCCATGCTCTTCGCTGGCCAGTTGCGCCAGCTCGGCGCGGTGGGTTTCGAGCAGGTCACGGAACTTGTTCAGGATGCGGCTGCGGCGCAGGGGGGTGGTATCGCGCCAGGCTGGGAATGCAGCCTTGGCGGCGGCAACTGCGCTTTCCACATCCTCGCGGCTGGCCAGCGGCACCTGACGGATCGCTTCGCCGGTGGCCGGGTTGGTCACGTCTGCCAGGCGGTTGCTGCGGCTCTCGGTGCGCTGGCCGTTGATCCATAGGGTTAAGGTAGGCTTCGACATCTTTCTCTCCATAAGTCTTGAATTATTTTAAAAACGACGATTAACCACGAATGACACGAATATTCACGAATAAACACAAATAGTTAGAGACAATCATCGTGTCGCCTGGAGGCGCCTACTTTTGGCACCAAACGGGTGAATCAGGCTATTCATGCTAACTAACAGATTATTCGTGAACATTCGTGTTTAATTCGTGTAAATTCGTGGTTAAAAGCTTTTTCCAGGATTATTTATGTCCGGAAACCGTGGTGTAGCGGCAATGGGTTTCGCGGATCGCCAGTGCGCCGAACAGGCCGACCACGGCAAAGGCCAGCATGATGCCCAGGCCGATCTGATAATTCTGTTCCGAGTAGACCCGCGCACCCGCCAGCAGCTTGCCGTCCCAGCCCTGATCCATGGCCCAGCCCACCAGGGGCTGCAGCACTGCCGCACCGAGGAAGGAGCCGGTGTTGATAACGCTGGTCGCCATGCCGGACAGGGCGGGCGGGTTCACTTCCTTGACGCTGGCCCAGGTCAGGGTGAAGCCGGAGGCGCTCAGCCCCATCATGGCAAACAGCGGATAGCTCAGGCCGGGCGGCAGATGCCATGCGAATACGATCGGCAGCCAGCACAGGACATATAGCGCAATGCCGCCGAGGATCACCGGCATGCGCTTGCCGAGCCTGTCCGACAACATGCCGGACAGCATCGCGCCGACGGCGAAGGAGAACAGCAGCAGGGTGGTGTGGTTGGCGGCGACGGCGCGCTCCATGCCGTGCACGTCGCGCAAATAGGGAATGGCCCACAGGCCGGCAAAGGCGAACAGGCTGCCGCCGATACCGAGGTTAGGCCAGAAACCGGGCCAGGTGGCGCGGTTTTTCATGACCTTGAGCAGGCCGTCGTACCAGTGCCCGTGATGGCGCGGATGGGCTTCCTTGCCTTCCAGCTCGCGCATGGTCGGCAGGCCGGCCTCGCCGGGATGGCTGTGGACGAGAAACCAGACCAGCACGCCCAGCAGCAGGGAAAACAGGCCGACCGCAACGAACACGTTGCGCCAGGAGGTATGCGTCACCGCCCACACCAGTGGCGCGGCGGCAAGCACCGAGCCGAGGTTGCCGAGCAGGATCGACATGCCGCCGACGGTGCCGAAATGGCGGTCGTGGAACCAGACCGAGTTCAGTTTCATCAGCGAAATGAACATGGCGGATACGCCCAGGCCGACCAGCACCCGCCCCATCGAGGCGGCCGCGAGCGTGTCGGCCAGGCCGAACAGGAGCGAGCCGAGGCCGGCGACCAGGGCGCCGATGGCGACGATCTTGCGCACCCCCATCGTATCGGCCATGACCCCGATCGGGATCTGCATCACGGTATAGGTGTAAAAATAGGCGGCGGCCAGGGCGCCCAGCGCCGCGCCGCTGGCCTGGAAGGATTGCTGCAGGTCGCCGGCGATCGCGGCAGGCGCCATGCGATGGAAGAACGCCAGCATGTAGCCCAGCACCACCAAGGTATAGCTGGTCCAGCGCAGGCGGCGCATGCGGGCGTGGATATGTGTGGTCATGGATGAATTTCCACCTGGGCGCATTAGCTGCTATGCGCAGATTCAGTCAGCGGCCCGGAAATGTCCGGGCCGCGTTCAGCCGGCAGGGAAGAGGCTGGTTAATGTGCTGCACCCAGGTAGGCCGCTTTCACCGCCGGGTCGTTCTTCAACTGCTCCGCCGGGCCGTGGCAGGAAATCCGGCCGTTTTCCAGTACATAACCGTAATCGGCGACATTCAGCGCCGCCGCCGCAAACTGTTCGACCAACAGCATGGTGATGCCGCGCGCCTTCAACTCCCGGATGATGCGGAAGACTTCCTCCACCAGCAGGGGGGCCAGACCCATCGACGGTTCGTCCAGCAGTAAGACGTCGGGGTTGAGCATCAGCGCGCGACCCATCGCCAGCATTTGCTGTTCGCCGCCGGACAGCGTTCCCGCCAACTGCTCGCGTCTTTCCTTGAGGCGCGGGAACAAGTCGAATATCCGGTTCAGGTCGCCCTGTACGTCGCCGCGCTCGCGGCCGAAGGTGAGGCGCGGAAATGCGCCGAGGAGGAGGTTGTCGGTTACCGACAGGGTGGAAAATACGCGCCGACCCTCGGGCGAGTGCGCCAGGCCGGTGCGGGCGATTTTGTGCGAGGCCATGCCGGTCACGTCTTTGGCGCCGAGGCGGATCTCTCCGCCGGTCGGCTTGATCATGCCGGAAACGGCGCGCATGGTGGTGGTTTTGCCTGCGCCGTTGGAGCCGATGAGGGTGACTACCTTGCCCTGCGGCACGTCGATGGAAATTCCGTGCAGCACTTCTACCTTGCCGTAGGCGGCGTGTAAGTTTTTGATCTGTAACATTGCGGGCCCCTTATGCTGCCTCGGCGCTGCCGCCAAGGTAGGCTTCGATCACTTTCTCGTCGGACTGCACTTCGGCCGGAGTGCCTTCTGCGATCTTCTGGCCGAAATCCAGCACCGACACGGTGTCACATATGCTCATTACCACGTCCATGTGATGCTCGATGAGGATCACGGTAATGCCATGACTGCGGATTTTCTGGATCATCCCGATCAGGTCCTTGATGTCCGGCGCGGTCAGGCCGGCGGCCGGCTCGTCGAGCAGCAGCAGGCTGGGGTTCAGCGCCAACGCACGGGCGATTTCCAGCAGGCGCTGCTTGCCGTAAGGCAGGTTGCGCGCTTCCTCGTTGGCCAGGTCGGCCAGGCCGACGAACTGCAGCAGGCTGGCGGCACGCACGCGCGCCGCGTGCTTTTCCTTGCGGCAGCGCGGGGTGTGCAGCATGACATCGAGGATGTTGCTGTGATAGGTATGATGCAGACCGACCAGCACGTTTTCGATCGCGGTCATTTCGCCGAACAGCTGCACGTTCTGGAAGGTGCGTGCGATGCCTTCGCCGGCGATGGAAGAGGGTGAGGTACCGGAAATAATCTTGCCGTTGAATTCGATTTCGCCTGCGGTAGGGCTGTAGATGCCGGTGAGCACGTTCATCATCGTGCTCTTGCCCGAGCCGTTCGGGCCGATCAGGCCATGCACGGTGCCCTTGGCGATTTCCAGGTTGACTGCATTGAGCGCCTTCAGGCCGCCGAATTGCATCAGGATGTCGCGCGCTTCGAGCAAGTTGCCCTTGGCGCTAACAGGATGGTCCGGCACCGACCAGACATGCTGGCTGTCGCCGTGCTCGGTGATGATTTCGTGGCGCTGTATCCACTGCGGTCGGTATTTCTGCACGATGCCGCGCAGGAAACCCATGATGCCGTCCGGCAGATAGTAGACGACGAACAGGATCATTACGCCGAAAATCGTCAGGCGGTGCTCGGTAATGTTTTCCATGAAGTAGCCGAATACGGCCAGACCGATGGTGACGGCCAGGGGCAGTGCAACCTCCTTCAGGGTGCGCTGGCGGGTGGTTACGGCAAAAGCCGAATAGGCCACTGTGAACGCGGCAATGCCGATAGCGATGGTGCGGAACAGTTCGATATCGGACAGGACGTTGGGCAGCATGACGATGATGATCGCCCCCAGGATCGGGCCGCTTCGGGTCTTGCGCCCACCCATGATGACCGCGAGCAGGAACAGGATGGTCAGCTCGAAGTTGTAGGTGTTGGGGGAAATGTATTCCTCGGAATAGGTGAACAGGCCGCCAGCCAGTCCCGCCAGCGCGGCGCTGATCACAAAAGCATAGACCTTGTAGGCGTACACGCTCACCGCCATGCAGTCGGACGCCACCGGGCTGTCGCGCAAGGCCTCGAAAGCGCGCCCAAGATGGGATTTGAGGAGGCGCTGCACGACTATGACCGTCATTACCAGCGCCACCAGGACGATGTAGTAGTAGTCGGTGCCGGTGACCTGATGTCCGAGGAACACGGGTTTGCGCAGCGAAATGCCGAGCGGGCCGTTGGTGAGGAAGGTCATTTCGTTGATCATGATCTGGATGATGGTGCCGAAAGCCAGAGTCACCATGGCCAGGTAGGGGCCGTTCACGCGCAGCGCCGGCAGCGCCAGGATGGCGCCGAACACGGCGGTGACGGCAATGCTCGCCGGAATCGCGAGCAGAAACGGTACGCCGAGCTGAAAATTGAGCACCCCGGCGGTGTAGGAACCGATCCCGAACAGTGCGGCATGGCCGAGCGAAACTTCGCCCACATAACCCACCACGATGTCGAGTCCGAGCAGCAGGATGGCGAAGATGCCGATGATCACCATCAGATGGATGTAATAAGGGTTCGGCCAGATGTAGGGCAGTGCCGCAACAGCGGCCAGAGCCAGAATAATGGAGATTTTCTTGATTGCGCCCATGCTATACCTTCTTGATTTCCGATTTGCCGAACAGGCCGGCCGGTTTGACTGCCAGCACCAGCAGCAGCAGCAGCAGACCCGGAACGTCCTTGTAACCGGTGGAGATGTAGTACCCGGTCGTGGTTTCCGCAATGCCCAGCAGCAGGCCGCCGGCAATCACGCCCATGCCGCTGTTGAGGCCGCCGATAATGGCGACAGCGAAAGCCTTCAAGCCCAACACCACGCCCATGGTGGCGCCAGTGAGGGTCAGGGGGGCGATCAGCACCCCGGCAAACGCCGCCGTCATGGAACTCAAGGCATAAGAAAAGGTGATTACCATGCCGGTGTTGATGCCCATCAGGCCGGCAGCGTCGCGGTCGTTGGAGGTGGCCACCACCGCCTTGCCATAGATGGATTTGCGGTTGAAGAACTCCACGGCCAGCATGATGGCGATTGCGCCGACGACGACCAGTATTTCCATCGGTAGCACTCTTACACCGAGGAAATTGAGCGGAGCCGTCGGGAGCGGGGAGGGAAACTTCAGGTCGTCGCGGCCCCAGATATTTTCCGCAACGTTCTTGAAAATAATGGCCAAAGAAATGGTGGTCATGATCCAGCCGAATTCAGATTTGATTTTGAGTGCGGGCCGGACGCCGATACGTTCGACCACGATGCCTTGCAGCGCGCCGAAAATCAGGACTATCGGGATCATCAGCCAGTAGCTCATGTGGCCGACCAGGGTAAGGCCAACCAGGGCGCCCAGCATCAATGCCTCGCCTTGGCCGAAATTCAGGGTGCGCGAGGTCGCGAAAGTCAGCTGGTAGCCGAAGGCAATCACGGCGTAAATCATGCCGAGCGATATGCCGCTTACAATTAGTTGCGAGAGGATTTCCATGGGAACCATTCCGTTGAGTATGAGCCGGGGTTGCCCCCGGCTCATGTGCTAGTGCTAAAGCATTGCGTGCTTACAACAGATTACTTCTTGGCGGGCGCCTTGCCTTTTGCCTTTTCACGCACTACCTGGCCCTTGTCCGCCTCGTAGGCGTAAACCACGCGACCGTTCTTGACTTCGCCCATCACCGGCATGTTGATGGTGATGGCCTCGTGGTCGTCATGAGTATAAGGGCGGTCATAGGTGGTGATCACGCCATCCACCTTCTCGTTCAGGTTCTCCAACGCTTCGCGGATCTTCACGCCATCTGTGCTGCCGGCCTGCTTGATGGCGGCTGCCAGGATGTACATGGAGTCATAGCCCTGCGCGGCCGAAACCGGGGAAGGGATGCGATCGACCTTGTAAGCCTTCTGGTAGGCCGTGATGAAGGCCTTGCGCTTGGGCGTGTTGGGCTCCTGGATGAAGGTTTGCGGCATGCGCGCGCCCTCGCCGTTCTTGCCGGCATTGTCGATGAAGTTGCCCATCGACAGCGTCCAGCTGCCGATCATCGGCACTTTCCAGCCCAGTTTCTCCATGCCGTTGGCGATCTGCGCCAGCTCAGGCCCGATGGCATAGGTCAGGATCGCCTGAGCGCCGGCTTCCTTGGCCTTCAGCAGCTGGGCGGTCATGTCCACGTCCTTGATGTTGAATTTTTCGACCGCGACTGGCTTGACGTTCTTGGCGGCCAGCGCCTTTTCCAGATCTTCGCGGCCAAGCTGGCCGTAGTTGGTGGAATCGGCCAGGATCGCCACTTTGGTGAATTTTTGCGTGTCGATCGCTTCCTTGACGATTAGCGCGGACTGGATGGTGTCGTTGGCGGAAGTGCGGAATACATAGTTGTCAGGATATTGCGGCGGCAGGAACTGCTTGGTGACGATGGAGCCGGTGGCGACGTTGTTGAGCACCGGAATCTTGGCTTCCTGATAGAAACGCTGCGAGGCCAGGGAGACGCCGGTGTTGATGTAGCCCAGGGTGGCGATGACGTGCTCCTTGTTGATCAGCTCCTGCGACACTTGCACGCCGCGCTCGTTTTTGGCTTCGTCGTCGCGCTCGATCAGCTGGATCTGGCGCCCGAGAACGCCGCCTTTCTTGTTGATTTCGTCGGCCGCGAGCTTCACGCCGTCGCGCATGCTGACACCCATCGGCGAGGAACCGCCGGTGAAGGGGCCGGAAAGGCCAATCTTGATCGGTTCTGCTGCAATCGTCGCGGTGGAGGCGCACAGCGCCAGCGCTGCTGCCAATGCCTTAATCCTGATATTCATAAGGTGAGCTCCTTGAATGTTGATTTAGATGCCAAAACAGCTAAACGCAGATCGACTACGCCTTTCACTCTACCCTGCTTACGGTGGATTTTCATATTATGAAAATCCGTGCTGCAGTGTGGAATACTGTACCCGATAAATTTACCGGTTTCAAGAATATATTTAAGCCACAAGAACTGCCAACACCATGAATATTATTGTTTTCTAATTTACTGGCTAATTATATGTCTTATATCAGTAGTGTCCGGTTAACTTGCGAATTCGTGCGCCGAAGCCAAGCATTGGCGCGGGCTACGGAGCAATTTATTTTGGTGCCGATTTGAAATCAGTTTTCTCATATGCAGGTTCGCGTAACTTCCAGAGATCGATTTCTC
>NZ_DATKTK010000051.1:0-3701 GCF_035531155.1 Sulfuricella sp.
TGCGCCTGGCGCAGGTGCAAGGGCGCATCGAGATCCGCGGCGTCGGCTTTCGCTACGGCAACCGCTCGGTACTGCGCGCCGTGGATCTCACCGTCGAACCGGGCGAGATGATTGGACTGGTGGGCCATAGCGGCTCGGGCAAGACTACGCTGGTGAACCCCATCTGCCGCTTCAACGATGTAACGGAAGGCGCGATCCGCCTCGACGGCACCGACATCCGCTCGCTGGCGGTGGCCGACTACCGGCACAATATCGGCCTGGTGCTGCAGGAACCCTTCCTCTTCTTCGGCACCGTCGCCGACAATATCGCCTATGGCCAGCCCGATGCCTCGCGCCAGCAGATCATCGCCGCCGCGCGCGCTGCGCACGCCCACGAGTTCATCCTGCGCCTGCCGCAGGGATACGACTCCCTGGCCGGAGAGCGCGGCCAAGCCCTGTCGGGAGGCGAGCGCCAGCGCATTTCCATTGCCCGGGCGCTGCTCATCGATCCGCGCATCCTGATCCTCGACGAAGCGACCTCGTCGGTCGATTCGACGACCGAGAAGGAAATCCAGAAAGCCCTGGACAACCTGGTTCAGGGACGAACCACCATCGCCATCGCGCACCGGCTCTCCACCCTGCGTCGCGCCGACCGCCTGGTGGTGCTGGATCGCGGGCAGATCGTCGAGGTGGGCAATCATGACGAGCTGATGGCCCGCGAGGGCGCCTATTTCCGCCTCTATCAGGCGCAAGCGCGCAACGTGGATACCGACATGGACGACAGGGTGTGGAATGCCGAGCCCGAAGCCAAGGAGGGCGTTGCATGAACAAGGCGATGGATTTCCAACTCACCCGCAATGCCTTCGGCAGGCTGGTTTTTACCGGCGCTGACGGCGAAGTTCATGAGGGAGTGGTGCCCGTACACGCCTTTCCCATCGCCGCCCCCGCAGAGGGAATTGCACTGGTCACTGCCGACGGGCGCGAACTGGCCTGGATCGATTGCCTGACGGACTTGCCGGACGAATCACGCATTCTTCTGGAAGAGGAGCTGGGGAGCCGGGAATTCATGCCGGAAATTCGCGGCATCCGCCGCGTCTCCAGCTTTGCCACGCCCAGCACATGGCAGGTGGAAACCGATCGTGGCCCCACCACCTTTATCCTCAAGGGGGAAGATGATATCCGTCGCCTTGCCGCGTCCACCCTGCTTATCGCAGACAGCAACGGCATCCATTTCCTGATCCGGGATATCCAGACGCTGGATCCGGGCAGCCGCAAGCTGCTGGATCGATTCCTTTAGCCATTCTGGGACTCGATATGTGGATACGTGCAACGACTTTTATTTTTGCTGCGCTGATGATCTCGCCCGTGTGGTCGTTCGAGCCAGGAGAAACTTCACCGAAGAAAATTGAGAACTCGCTGGGCATGAAGTTCGTTTTGGTCCCGGCTGGCGAGTTCATGATGGGGAGTGACGAGTCGCCCGAAGCGCTCGCAGTCGCCTATCCGCAATACGGTCGCGAGCGTTTCCTGGCGCTTGTCGATGAAGCGCCGGTGCATAAGGTGCGCATCACTCGGCCGTTTTACCTGGGGCAACACGAGGTCACGGTCGGCCAATTCAGGAGGTTCGTGGAGGCGTCCGGCTACCAGCCGGAATCGGAGGCCGATGGCACCGGCGGATACGGCTACAATCCCGATTATGACCCCGAAAAATCGGAACGGAGTGATGCCTTCGAGGGGCGAAATCCGAAGTATTCGTGGCGCAACCCCGGTTTCAAACAGGGGGACGATCATCCGGTGGTGAATGTCACCTGGAACGATGCCGTGGCGATGAGCAAATGGCTCAGCGAGAAGGAAGGAAAAAAGTATCGCCTGCCGACCGAAGCCGAATGGGAATATGCCGCCCGCGCCGGCACCCGAACGCGTTATCACAGCGGCGACGATCCGCAATCTTTGCTGAAGGTCGCGAACACCTTCGCCGCCGACACAAAGGCGGACTGGCCGCAGTGGAAAGACTATGCGCTAGCGGGGTACGATGGTTTCGAGTTCACCGCCCCGGTGGGCCGTTTCGCGCCGAACGCTCTGGGTCTTTACGACATGCACGGCAACGCGTGGGAGTGGTGTGCAGACTGGTATGACGACAATTATTACGCAATGTCGCCGGTCAATGATCCCCCGGGACCAGCATCGGGCAAGGTGCGTGTGCGCCGCGGCGGATCGTGGCATACCTGGTCGTTCTATGCCCGGTCGTCGTACCGCAACTGGAATTCTCCGGAGACGCGCTACACGCTTGTCGGCATGCGTCTGTTACGCAAAGCCGATGCGGATGAGCGCTAACCGTGGGTACTTGCCAGGCGTAACGCAACTGGTTTTAGGATACCCATAAAAAAAGGCGGGGAAAACCCCGCCTTTTTCATTTCTTGCGCCGGTATTACTTGGCAGCAGGAGCGGCTTCCATTGCAGGTTCAGCAGCTTTTTTGGCTTTAGCGGCTTTCTTGGCTTTATGGGTTTTTTTAGCTTTCTTGGCAGGCTTGGCCGTTTCAGCCTTAGGCGCTTCGGCAGCAGCAGGAGCAGCAGGAGCAGCAGGAGCAGCAGCGTCAGCAGCAACGGCGGAGAAGGTAACAGCGGCGAAAGCAGCGGCGATCAGTGCGGACAGAATTTTGCTCATTTTGGATTCCTTTAATTCAACGGGTTAAGTTTTAAATTCAAGTGACACGATGGCGCGTCACATCCAATAACGACTGGTTTGTGGTGTGGTTGACAGCGGGATACCAATTTTTTCAAGTATTGAGGTTAAAGCGTTATTTCACGCCATTCCCCCTGAGCCAGGCCGGTGAGGGTCCAATCGCCGATGCGGTGTCGTATCAGGCGCAGGGTGGGAAATCCGACCTTTGCCGTCATGCGCCGCACCTGCCGGTTCTTGCCTTCCCGGATGACGAGTTCGATCCAGCTGGTGGGAATTTGCTTGCGGAAGCGGACTGGCGGCGTGCGTGGCCATAAGCCCGGAGGCTCCTCAATGAGGCGAGCCTCGGCTGGCCGGGTGACGAAGTCGCCCAGATCTACCCCCCGGCGCAGGCTTTCCAGCGCGGCTTCGTCAGGAATGCCTTCCACCTGAGCCCAATAAGTTTTAGGCAATTTATGGCGGGGGTCGCTGATGCGGTGTTGCAAAGGACCGTCATCGGTTAAAATGAGCAGCCCTTCGCTGTCGGTGTCCAGGCGTCCCGCCGGATAAACGCCGGGCAGGGGAATGAATTCTTTCAGCGTGGCATGCTTGCCGTCGCTGCTGAATTGGGTGATGACGCCGTAGGGCTTGTTGAACAGGATAAGTCGGCTCATGGAAAACATTATACTGGAGCAAACATGATGCAAAAATTTCAAGTGCCGCAGCAGGGCAGCAAAATTACGGTGAATGCCGATTTTTCCCTGAATGTGCCGGACAACCCGATCATTCCCTTCATCGAGGGCGACGGCACTGGCGTGGACATCACGCCGGTGATGCGCAAGGTAGTGGATGCGGCTGTGGAAAAATCCTATGGCGGCCGCCGCAAGATCGCCTGGATGGAAATCTACGCCGGCGAGAAAGCGACCAAGGTTTACGACCCCGATACCTGGCTGCCCGACGAAACCGTGCAGGCGATCAGGGAGTACGTGGTATCGATCAAGGGCCCCTTGACCACGCCCGTTTCCGGCGGCATCCGCTCGCTCAACGTGGCGCTGCGCCAGATGCT
>NZ_DATKTK010000052.1:0-66821 GCF_035531155.1 Sulfuricella sp.
GTTCAAGACCGAGCGGGGAACCGGCCCGGCGTTCTTCGTCACCATGATCATCGCCGAGATGGTGCTGGGCATCCTCGCCTCGATCATCGTCATGTGGTTCTCGCGCCGGCGCGAGTTCATCGCCGACTCGGGCGGCGCGGCGCTGGCTGGAAAGGGCGCCATGATCGCCGCGCTGGAGCGCCTCAAGGCCCAGCACGAGCCCGCGCCGCTGCCGGAGAAGATGGCCGCTTTCGGTATTTCCGGTGGAATGGGTTCAGGCTTGAAGCGCCTGTTCATGACCCATCCGCCGCTGGAAGAGCGCATCGAGATGCTGAAGCGCCTTAAGGTATAGCGCTATCCAAGCCGACCCATGCGGTAGGCTCTACCCACCAATCCTGAACCTGTATTCTCCTGCGGCTGTTTTCAGCCGTAGAGGGAGGTATCGCCTTTAACCTGAGACAATTTGAACGTAACAATGAATAACGTAATCTCCGTTGGTGAACCCTGGATGTGGGCGGCCTTCATCGCCTTTGTGCTGGTCATGTTGGTGTTGGACCTGTTCGTGTTCGGCGGCAGGAAAGCGCACAAGGTGAGCGTCAAGGAGGCGGCTACCTGGTCGCTGGTCTGGGTGAGCCTTGCGCTGCTGTTCAACGCCGGTCTGTGGTGGTACTTGAACGGCACGGCCGGACAGGAGATCGCCGACCGCAAGGCGCTGGAATTCCTCACCGGCTATCTGATCGAGAAGTCGCTGTCGGTGGACAACGTGTTCATCTTCCTGCTGATTTTCTCGTCTTTCCACGTCTCCGCCGAATACCAGCGCCGGGTGCTGATCTATGGCGTTCTGGGCGCCATCGTTCTGCGCGCGGTGATGATCCTGGCCGGTGCCTGGCTGGTGCGGGAATTCAGCTGGGTGCTCTACTTCTTCGGTTTCTTCCTGGTGGTTACCGGCATGCGCATGCTGGTCATGGCAGAAAAGGAGCCCGACCTTAACAAGAACCCGGTGCTGAAATTCGCGCGCCGGCATCTGCGCATCTCCGAGGACCATCACGGCGAGAAATTCATCGTCATGAAGGGCGGCATGCGCTATTTCACGCCGCTGTTTCTGGTGCTGATCCTGATCGAGGTGTCCGACCTGGTGTTCGCGGTGGATTCCATCCCGGCCATCTTCGCCATCACCACCGACCCCTTCATCGTCTTCACCTCCAACATTTTCGCGATCATGGGGCTGCGGGCGCTATATTTCCTGCTTGCCGACGTGGCCGACCGCTTCCACCTGCTGAAATACGGCCTCGCCATGGTGCTCACCTTCATCGGCGCCAAGATGCTGATCGCACCGTGGTATCACGTGCCGGTGGCGGCTTCGCTGGCCATCGTCGCGGTGCTGATCGGATCGAGCGTCATCGCCAGCTTGATCGCCACGCGCAACAAGCCCTCCCATTGAAAATCTGCTCATGAACGGAATTACGCCATGATTTTTCGCCTCTTCGTCTTCGTTCTTTTTGTGCTTACCCTCGGCGGTTGCGCCGAGCCGCCCTACACCAACGTCGATAACGCCCAGTTGAAGGCGCTGCTGGCGCAGGGCGTACCCTTGTACGACATCCGCCGGCCGGATGAATGGCGCCAGAGCGGCGTGGTGGAGGGTGGCCGCAAACTGACTTACGTGGACGCAAGCGGGCGGCCCAATCCGGAATTCCTGTCACGCTTTACCGCCGAAGTGGACAAGAACGCCCCCGTTGTTTTGATCTGCCGCACCGGCAGCCGCTCCGACTCCTTGGCGCGTGAACTGGCGGAGATGGGCTATACGCAGGTTTACAATGTGCGTAACGGCATCACCCGCTGGATAAGTGAAGGCAATCCTGTCGCGCGTCTATGACCCGAGTACCCACTTGGGACCACGAGCAAAGCAGGGGCGTTCTCTTGCTGCATAACTCTTAACCGGGATTGTCCCGCGCCCTTTCTCCTTGCCCACTGAATGTGGGACAATCGATACCCGAAGAAGCCTGATCCGGTGCGCCGGGTAACCCTCATTCGGATTGTTGCCCGTCCTTGAACGGTCGTGTCGCGCTTCCACTTTGCGCGGGTACCACGCCGCCCTGCCACCTACAGTTCAAAAACAGATTACGTCGAGGCTCCTTGATGGGAAGTGTTTCTCAAGCAAAATCCGCGGTGCACCCGAAGCGGCGCATGGGGATAGTGATGACCGGCATGCTGCTGGTTGCGCTGGTCGCCGGCGTCTGGACCTGGCGTTCTCAGGGCGAGGCGGCCAACCCCAAGGGAAAGACAGTTGGAAAGGTCGAGGTGGTGAGCGCTGCAGTTACCCAGGGCGATGTGTCGGTCAGGCTCACGGCCAATGGCACGGTATCGGCCCGGCAAACGGTTGAGGTGCGTCCTCAGATCAGCGCCACGGTCAAAGCCGTGCACATCAAGGAAGGGCAGTTCGTGGACAAGGGCGACCGGTTGTTTACGCTCGATACGCGCACCGAAGCCGCCAATCTCAGCAAGGCCGAGGCGCAGCTGGTCAAGGACCGTGCCGACCTGGCGAACGCCGAGCGCAACCTCGAACGCCAGCGCGAGCTGTTCCGACA
Organism: Sulfuricella sp.; assembly: GCF_035531155.1. Classification (NCBI taxonomy): domain Bacteria; kingdom Pseudomonadati; phylum Pseudomonadota; class Betaproteobacteria; order Nitrosomonadales; family Sulfuricellaceae; genus Sulfuricella; species Sulfuricella sp. The sequence continues at coordinate 2,565 of NZ_DATKTK010000052.1, forward strand.
AAAATTCATTTCTCAGGCTGCACTCGATACGGCGCAGAACCAGGTCGACGGGTTGCGCGGTCAGCTTGCGGTCGATCAGGCGGCTGTGGAAACGAGCCGTGTGGCGCGTAGTTTCGGCGAGATTGCCGCGCCGATTGCCGGCCGCACCGGAGCCATTGCCATCTATCCGGGAAGCCTGGTGCAACCGAACGGCGCCGCGCTGGTGAGCATCACGCAGATCGACCCGATCAATGTCAGCTTCACATTGCCGGAACACGAGCTTGCGGCTTTGCAGCAGGCGTTTGCCAAAGGGGAAGTGCCCGTCAGCGCAGCACTGGATGCGGCAGGGCAGGAGGCGCGGAAGGGTCGGCTGGCATTCGTCGATAACGCGGTGGATACGGCCAGCGGCAGCATTCGTCTCAAGGCCGAGTTTTCCAATGCTGACAACCGTCTCTGGCCGGGCATGTTCGTCACTGTGGCGCTTGCGCCGCACACCTTGTCCGGCGCCCTCATGGTTCCTGTGCAGGCGGTACAGACCGGCCCGGAAAGGAAGTTCCTTTACGTGATCGGGAAGGATCGCAAGGTGGCCGCTGTGCCGGTCAATGTGCGCTTGATTCAGGACGGACTTGCCGTGATCGAGGGCGTCGCGCCGGGGATGCGCGTGGTCGTGGAGGGCGCACAAAATCTGAGGCCGGGCAGTGTAGTGACCGAGGCCGGCAAAAACTTGAAGGAAAAAGCTGACAAGGCTAATAACGCGCAATCCAGCCGCGCAGAAGCGCAATGAACCTCTCCGAATTATGTATCCGCCGCCCGGTCATGACGGTGCTGCTGTCGGTTTCTGCCGTGGTGGCCGGCATCCTCGCCTACGGCGGCATTCCGGTCGCCGCACTGCCGAGCTATGACTCTCCGACCATCTCGGTCAGTGCATCGCTTCCCGGCGCAAGTCCCGAGACCATGGCTTCTTCGGTGGCTACCCCTCTCGAGCGGCAGTTTTCCACCATCTCCGGTCTGTCGGTAATCAGTTCGACCAGCACGCTGGGCAGCACCTCGATCACCCTGGAATTCGACCAGGATCTCGATATCAACAGCGCCGCCATTGACGTGCAAGCGGCATTGCTGCGCGCGCAACGCGCACTGCCGACGGAAATGACTTCGCCGCCGTCCTATCGCAAGGTCAACCCCGCCGATGCGCCGATCATTTTTCTTTCCCTGACATCGCCTTCGATGCCGCTCTCGGAGCTGAACAGCTTCGCCGACAATCTCATTGCGCCGGTGCTTTCCACGCTGTCCGGAGTGGCGCAGGTGCAGATCAACGGGCAGAAAAAATTTGCCGTGCGCGTGCGCGTGAATCCGGAAGCATTGGCGGCGCGCAACCTGACCATCGACGATATCGCCAGCGCGTTGCGCAGTGCTAACGCCAACTCTCCGATCGGCACACTGGAAGGCCCGCGCCAGACGCTCACCATCCAGGCTAACCGCCAGCTCAGAAACGCCGCGGCGTTTGCCAACCTGATTGTCGCGACCGCGCCGGGCGGGGCTCCGGTGCGGCTTTCCGAGGTGGCGACGGTGGAAGACAGCGTGGAGTCGATCAAGACCGCAAGCTGGGCCAACGGCGAACGCGCCATCACGCTTTCGGTGCAGCGTCAGCCGGGGGCCAACACGGTCGCCACGGTAGATGCGATCAAGGCAGCGATGCCCGGGCTGATTGCCCAGATGCCATCGTCGGTTCAGCTCAAGTTGCGCAACGACCGTTCGGTGTCGGTCCGCAACGCCATCCACGACGTGCAGATCACGCTGGCGATCACCATCGCCCTGGTCGTCATGGTGATTTTCCTGTTCCTGCGCAAGGCTTCCGCCACTTTCATACCGGCGCTGTCGCTGCCGATTTCGCTGCTGGGAACAGTGGCGCTGATGCATGTCTTCGGCTACAGCCTGGATAATATTTCGCTGCTCGCCATCACCATTGCCGTCGGGCTGGTGGTGGACGATGCCATCGTGGTGCTTGAGAACATCGCGCGTCATGTCGAGAATGGCATGCCGCGGCTGCAAGCTGCGTTGCAGGGGTCGAAGGAGATCAGTTTCACCATCATTTCGATTTCCCTTTCGCTGGTCGCCGTATTCATTCCGATTTTCTTCATGCCCGGCGTGATCGGGTTGCTGTTCCACGAGTTCGCCGCAGTGCTGGGAATTTCGGTGCTGGTGTCGGCCGTCGTGTCGCTCACGCTGATCCCGCTGATGGCCAGCCGCTATCTGGCCCACCAGGAGCACGAGGGGCGCAGCCTGCGCTGGACCGCATGGTTCGAACGCGGATTCAACGCCGTGCTGGCAGCCTACGAACGCGCGCTGGACTGGGCATTGCGCCACCGCCGCGTGGTCCTGGGTATTGCGCTCGGCACCTTTATTGCCACCGCAGCGCTGTTCGCGGTCTTGCCCAAAGGGTTTTTCCCCAATGAGGATATCGGCCAGGCGCTGATCACCGTCGAGGCCGTCGAGGATATTTCCTTTCCCGCCATGGCCGCTTTGTTGCACCGCACCGGGGAGGTGATCCGCGCCAATCCCGCCGTCGATACCCTTATCGTCAATGCCAACGACAGCAACAGCGGGCGCCTGTTCATGACCCTCAAGCCGCGCGGCGAACGCCCGCCGATCGAAACTGTGCTCGAAAGCCTGCGCCGTGAGGTACGCCCGATTCCCGGCGTCAAGGTCTTCATGAACCCGATTCAGAACCTCAGGCTCGGCGGCCGCACCAGCAAGAGCCGCTATCAGTACGTCATGCGCAGCGTCCGCGCCGAAGAGCTGCGCACGGCGGCGGATGCCCTGATGGCGCGCATGGGCGAGGAAGCCATGTTTCGCGATGTCACCAGCGACGCGCAACTGAAGGGCCTGCAGGCGCGCCTGAATATCAACCGCGACAAGGCCAACCTGCTGGGCGTGCAGATAGCGGACATCCGTTCCGCGCTTTACAGCGCTTTCGGCGAGCGCCAGGTCTCGACGATCTACACTTCGAGCGATAGCTTCCCGGTGATTATGCAGGTTGCCGATCAGGACCGCACAGACGAAAGCGCCTTCGGCAAAATTCATGTGCGCGCGAAGAATGGCGCGCTGGTCCCGTTATCCAGTGTGGCGACCGTCGAGCGCGAAGTCGGGCCGGTCGCGATCAATCATGCCGGGCAGCTTGCCGCGCTGACGATATCTTTCAACCTGGCGCCCGGCGCGGCGCTGGGCGATGCTTCCAGGCGCATCGAGCAGTTCAAGCGCGAGCTCAATCTGCCGGCGAGCATACTCACCAGCTACGGCGGTGATGCTGCGGCATTCCAGTCATCGCAGACCAGCCAGGTGGTGCTGATCGTCGCCGCGCTGTTGGTGATCTATGTACTGCTCGGCGTGCTCTACGAAAGTTATATTCATCCGCTCACCATCCTGTCCGGGCTGCCCTCGGCCGCGGTCGGTGCACTGGCGACGTTGTGGCTGTTCGACATGGAGCTTTCGATCATCGCCATGATCGGCATCCTGATGCTGATCGGCATCGTCAAGAAGAACGCCATCATGATGATCGACTTTGCGCTTGACGCGCAGCGCAACGGCGGCATGGCCCCGCATGAAGCGATCCGCACCGCCTGTCTGTTGCGTTTCCGTCCGATCATGATGACCACTTCGGCGGCGCTGATGGGGGCATTGCCCATCGCCCTGGGCTTTGGCGCCGGGGCCGAACTGCGCCAGCCGCTGGGCCTCGCCGTGGTGGGTGGGTTGCTGTTCTCGCAAGTGATCACCCTTTTCATCACCCCGGTGATCTACCTCTATCTCGACCGCTTTTCGGGCAGCGGGCCGCTCAAGTTGGCGAATGACGATGCGGCGCCGGCGGTTTTGCCTCCGGAAACGCGGCGGCTAGCTGAATAGCTGCTTTTAGCAAATCCTCCAGCATCTTTCCAACCGTCACCGGGTCGCGCTCGGTGCGCAACGTGCGGTGCAGTGCCTCCGCTTCCGGGTAGGCGGCGCGGATCATTCCCAGCCATTGCTTGAGCCGCCCCGGCGCGTGCTTCGGGTCCATTCTGGCACGCAACTGGTCATAGTAATCGATGATCCAGGGTAGCAGTTCCGGCCAGGGCATGGCCTCATTCCCCGTCTTGATGCGCCGCATCAGGTCCGGGCGGACGATGGCGCCGCGTCCGATCATCACGTCGGTGCAGCCGCTGACCTGGCATATTTTTTCAGTATCCTGGGGCGTCCACACTTCGCCGTTGGCCACCACCGGCAGCTTTACTGTTTCGCGGATATGGGCGAGCCACTCCCAGCGCGCAGGAGGGCGGTAGCGGTCGGTCTTGGTGCGGGCATGGACGGTAATTTCGTCGGCGCCGCCTGCCTCGATGGCGCGGGCGCAATCCAGCGTCAGCGAGGTATCTTCCAGGCCGAGACGCATCTTGGCGGTGACCGGGATGTGATCCGGCACGGCGCGGCGAACAGCGGCTACGATGGTGCGGATTTGTTCCGGGTGCTGAAGCAGAATAGCGCCGCCGCCGTGGCGATTAACCGTGGGGGCGGGACAGCCGAAGTTGAGGTCGATGCCCGGCGCGCCCAGACCGGCGATGTATGCGGCGTTTTCGGCGAGGCAGACCGGGTCGCTCCCCAGCAGTTGCACCCGCACCGGCACCCCGGAACGCGTGCAGCCGCCAGTGGCCAGCTCCGGCACGGTGCGCAGGAGCACTTTCTCGGTGAGCAAATGGTCGGTGACACGCACGAATTCAGCCACGCACAGGTCGATACCGCCCAGGCGTGTCAATATGTCGCGCAGGCTCTGGTCGGCAAGGCCCTCCATAGGGGCGAGAATCAGGCGCATGGGGTTTTTGGTAGTTGCGGGGGAGGTTATTTTAGAAGAAATGCACGCGGATTGCTGGAAGGATTTTGAGCTTGCCCCAAAGACTATATAAGGATAATCGTGTCTGTCCCATTTGATTTGGTGACTAGAACACTCGGTCGCCACGGCCTCAATTCGACCTACAAGCGGCCGATGTAATTTTCTGCAAGCAGCAGACGTTCAGAGTCTGAATTGATTGGCGTGCTCAGCTTTTCGTGTAGGGCAGGCGGCAGAAGCCGGAATTTCGTTCAGCCCGATTCAGGCCCGTGCCCGGATACCAGTTCAACCTCCATTCCCAAGGTGAGCAAGCCGCCACGCAGCACCCGGCAGCAAACTCCTCCGCGCCAATCCGGGGTCAGGGCGTCAAACAGGCCGGGATGTACCGCCTTCATGCGCGAGCAGGGATCGGTCTCGCCGGTGATCTCCAGCACGGCATCGCCGATCACAATGCGTGAACCGACGGATTGGTACAGCGGTAAGTCTCCGACCAGAAGATTGGCACGGCGGTCTGTCCAGGGAAAAGTCATGCCGATTGTATTGCCGGCTGCTTGCCACGCTGCCAGAGACAGAAGTGTTACCTGACGGGGACCGGGCTTGCCACGGCTGTCGCCGACGAGGCCCTCGCGCAAGCTTAATTCTCCCGCGCTGAGTAATTGCATAGGCTGCAAGCGTTGCGGCTTGATGGCTATGCCAAGCAAACTTGCCTTCACTCCTCGTTGTCCTCGATGCGCATGCATTCGTCGAGTATTTCCCGCATCCGCGCTGCACCAATCTTCTCCAGGGTGCGGATGTTTCGTTCCGGAATTTTGTCTGGACGGGCATATCCGGAGATCGCTCGCGCCAATCCCTCTTCCCTCAAGAGATGAAGAATCGGGTAGGGAGAGCGGTTGGTGTAGTTCTCTGCGTCGTCAGCCTGTGTGCCGGCAAACTGATAATGTGGATGAAAGCTAGCCACCTGAAATTCACCCTCGTATCCCCCTTCGTCGATCAATGCATCGACGTCGCCGAGAAAGTCATTGTAGTCGAGGAAGTCGTTCAATACGTCGGGATGGATCAGCACTGTGGTCTCGATTTCCCCGGCATCCGTTGTGCGCAGGAACTCCAGTTCCCTATGAAGATCTGCCAGCAGGTCTTCCGACCGATCCGCTGCACTCACCACATAGCGCACTTGCCCGCTCTCGTAAGGCTTGCGGGCGAATGGGCAGAGGTTCAGTTCAACCACCACGCGCTCGATCCAGCAGCGGGTGCTAGCAATGATCGTTTCGATGTTTGAATGATTTTTCATGACCGAATAATACCAGTGATGGAGAGCAAGACCTTATCGAGTGGATGGAAATACTCGGACGTCTTCTTCGGGCACTTTGTTACGACTTTCAATCAGTATCAATGTTGCACCAATCTTGCTCAGATGGAGCAGTAGCGCGAAACCCATAAAACAAAAAGGGCGCCAAAATCGGCACCCTTTTATAACACTTGCTTCAGCCTGCTAAAGTCCGCTCACCCTTCGACATGCTCAGGATGAGCTGCGCATAAAATCAGGCGAAGTTCTTTGCCACGAAGTCCCAGTTGACCAGACTGGTCAGGAAGGTCTCGACGAACTTGGGACGCAGGTTGCGGTAGTCGATGTAGTAGGCATGCTCCCATACGTCGACACACAGCAGGGCTTTGTCGCCGGTGGTCAGCGGGGTGCCGGCAGCGCCCATGTTGACGATGTCGACGGAGCCGTCGGCCTTCTTCACCAGCCAGGTCCAGCCGGAGCCGAAGTTGCCGACAGCGGAGGTCTGGAAGGCTTTCTTGAATTCATCGACAGAACCCCACTTGGCCATGATGGCGTCAGCCAGCGCGCCGGTGGGCTGACCGCCGCCGTTCGGCTTCATGCAGTTCCAGAAGAAGGTGTGGTTCCACACCTGGGCGGAGTTGTTGTAGATGCCGCCGGCCGGGGCCTTCTTGATGATGGCTTCCAGGTCCAGATTTTCGAATTCGGTGCCCTTGATCAGGTTGTTCAGGTTGGTGACATAGGCCTGATGGTGCTTGCCGTAGTGGTATTCGAAGGTTTCTTTGGACATGTGGGGCTGCAGGGCGTCCATGGCATAGGGCAGTGCTGGCAGTGTGTGTTCCATAGTGATTGTGCTCCAGATGTTGGGTGGGTTAAAACAAGTCGTTAAATTAGACTAAGTTTAATTGTATCGATTTTCATCGCTTGCGGCAACACTCAATGATAGACCAAATCTCTTGTCTGGAAAGCACAGGGTAAACGCTATAACATAGCCGCTTTTAGTTTTATCCTAAGAACCCCATAGTTCGTTAACCGCAAAGACGCGAAGGCACAAAGGAAACGAAGGGCATAAAATCCATCTGGTATTCACCTGTCCGGTGACTGGGTGGATTCAGATAACACATTGTTTTTACTTTGCGTTCTTTGCGCCTTTGCGGTTCAAATGCTTTTTTTAGGTTTAATAGCATAATCCATGAATTTATTGAAGGCCTTGGCCGCAGTCGGCAGCATGACCCTGATTTCCCGCATCATGGGTTTCCTGCGCGACACCATCATTGCCCGGGTGTTCGGTGCGGGGCTGTATTCCGATGCATTCTTCGTCGCCTTCAAGATTCCCAACCTGCTGCGGCGGCTGTTTGCCGAGGGTGCGTTTTCCCAGGCGTTCGTGCCTATCCTGGCGGAATACAAGTCCAAGCGCGGCCATGATGCGACGCGGGATCTGGTGGATCATGTCGCGACACTGCTGGCGCTGATTCTTCTTGTCGTCTCCGTGATCGGCGTGCTGGCCGCACCGGTGCTGATCTATATCAGCGCGCCCGGTTTTTCCGCGGTGCCGAGCAAATTCGACCTGACCGTAGATCTGTTGCGCCTGACTTTTCCCTATATTTTCTTCATCTCGCTGGTTTCTCTGGCCGGCGGCGTACTCAACACCTACAGCAAGTTTTCCGTGCCGGCCTTCACCCCGGTGCTGCTCAACCTGTCCTTCATCGGCTGCGCGCTCTGGCTGGCGCCGTATTTCGATCCGCCGGTGCTGGTGCTGGGCGTCGCGGTGCTGCTCGGCGGCTTGCTCCAGCTCGGTTTTCAGCTCCCCTATCTGGCCAAGCTCGGGCTGCTGCCGCGTTTTCGGCTGAAGCTCAACGACGAGGGGGTATGGCGGATTTTGAAGCAGATGGGCCCGGCGGTCTTCGGTGTGTCGATCAGCCAGATCAGCCTCCTGATCAACACCATCTTCGCCTCGTTTCTGGTCACCGGCAGCGTGTCCTGGCTGTATTACGCCGACCGCCTGATGGAATTTCCCACCGGCATACTCGGCGTGGCGTTGGGTACCATTCTGCTGCCCAGCCTGGCCAAGCATTACGCCGATGCCTCCACCGTGGAGTACTCCCGCCTGCTCGACTGGGGCCTGCGCCTGACCCTGATGCTGGCGCTGCCTGCCGCGCTGGCGCTGGCGATCCTGTCGGTGCCGCTGATTTCCACGCTGTTTTTCTATGGCAAGTTCACTCTCACCGACCTGTGGATGACGCGAGAAGCGCTGCTCGCCTACAGCCTCGGGCTGGTTGGCCTGATTATGGTGAAGGTGCTGGCACCGGGTTTCTATGCGCGGCAGAACATCCGCACGCCGGTCAAGATCGCACTGTTTACCCTGTTCGCGACGCAGCTGATGAACCTCGCCTTCATCTGGCAGCTCAGGCATGCCGGGCTGGCACTTTCCATCGGCTTGGGGGCGTGCCTCAACGCCGGCCTGCTGTTCTACCACCTGCGCAAGCACGATATTTACCACCCCCAGCCGGGCTGGCTGAAGTTTTTCCTGCAGGTGACGGCTGCTCTGGCGGTGATGGGTGTGGTGCTGTGGTTCGCCATGGGCGCAGAAGAGGTCTGGCTCAAGGGCGGCATCGTTTCCCGCGTGGTGCATCTGAGCTGGACTGTCGTAGCCGGAGCCTCCGCCTATTTCGCCGCCCTGACCCTGTTTGGCGTGAGGGTCAAGGATTTTATCCGCCACGGCGCTAAATGACGTACTGCTGGAAAAAATCATGGACCGCAGAGGACGCGGAGGACGCGGAGTAATGCAAAGGCTTACGCGCCATAAAGCCCTCACTAGAGTTAGGTCTTAAACCCTTGTTTTTCCTCTGCGTCCTCCGCGTACTCTGCGGTGAAATGCGACTTTTTGAGTTATAATCCAATCTTTTTTTCACCCGGCTATGTTGATTTACCGCGGAACACCCGCCCAGCCTCTTTCACCGGTCGCGCTCACCATCGGAAATTTCGATGGCGTGCATATTGGACACCGGGCCATGCTCGCCCGTCTCACGCAGGCGGCGCGGGAACGCGGACTGTCGCCCTGCGTGATGACCTTCGAGCCGCATCCGCGCGAATTTTTTACCCCGGAGCAGGCACCGGCGCGCCTTTCCAACCTGCGTGAAAAGCTGGAGTTGTTCGAGCGATTCGGCGTGGAGCGGGTCTTTATCCTGCGCTTCAACAAACGCTTCGCACAGGTCAGCGCAGAGGACTTTATCGACCGCATCCTGCACCAGGGTTTGCAGGCGCGCTGGGTGCTGGTGGGGGATGATTTTCGCTTCGGCGCCAAACGCGCCGGCGATTTCACCATGCTGCAGCAGGCCGGGAAGCAACACGGTTTCGAGGTGGAGGCCATGGACAGCGTGACCGTGTCCGGCCAGCGCGCATCCAGCACCATCGTGCGCGAGGCGCTGGCGAATGGCGACCTTGAGCTTGCCGAGCGCTTCCTCGGCCGCCATTACAGCATCAGCGGCAAGGTGGTGCACGGCGAAAGCCTCGGGCGCAAGATCGGCTACCCCACCGCCAACATCCAGATGAAGCACAACAAGCCGCCGCTGTCCGGCATTTTTGCAGTCGAGGTTCACGGGATCGGCGACAAGCCGCTGCAGGGTGCTGCCAGCTTGGGCGTGCGACCCACCATCAACGACAAAGGCAAGGCAACGCTGGAAGTGTTCCTGTTCGACTTTGAAGGCGACCTTTACAACAAGCACCTGCACGTGGAGTTCCTGCTCAAGCTGCGCGACGAGATGAAGTTCCCCAATCTGGAAGCGCTGACCGCACAGATCGCGGTGGATGTGGAAAACGCGAAGAAATATTTTACGAACTCAACCGCAAAGGCGCAAAGGCGCTAAGAATGCGAAGAGTAAAATAATCATGAATGTAGATGAGCTGAACCGAGTCAGTAATGTTGTGATCGGATCTGCTATTGAAGTTCATCGTGCTTTGGGGCCAGGCTTACTCGAATCTGCTTATGAGGAGTGTCTTGCTTGGGAGTTGGAACGGGCAGGCCTGTCTGTGCAGAGGCAAATTAATATTCCGATCCGATACAAGGAATTGCATATTGAAAATGCTTATCGGGCAGACGTGCTGGTGCAGGATGAGCTAATTATTGAGCTTAAATCAGTAGATGCCTTGCAACCAATCCACACAGCGCAATTACTAACATATTTGAAGTTGATGGATAGTCGACTTGGATTATTGTTAAATTTCAAGGTGGATGTGATGCGCAATGGAATCAAACGAATCGTTAATAATTTATAGTTTTCTTCGCGCCTTTGCGCCTTTGCGGTTAATTAAATATGGCTGATTACAAAGACACCCTGAACCTGCCCGACACTCCCTTCCCGATGCGCGGCGATCTCGCCAAGCGCGAGCCGGGCTGGCTGAAGCAGTGGCAGGAAAGAAAGCTCTACGAGAAGATTCGCGAGGTCAGCGCCGGACGGCCCAAGTTCATCCTGCATGACGGTCCACCCTATGCCAACGGCGACATCCACATCGGCCATGCGGTCAACAAGGTGCTCAAGGACATCATCGTCAAGAGCAAGACCCTGTCCGGCTTTGATGCGCCCTACGTGCCCGGCTGGGACTGCCACGGGTTGCCGATCGAACTGCAGGTGGAAAAGCAGCATGGCAAGGAGATTCCCGCCGCCAGATTCCGCGAGCTGTGCCGGGAATATGCGGCGTCCCAGATCGAGCGGCAAAAGGCCGACTTCATCCGCCTCGGCGTGCTGGGCGAGTGGAATAATCCTTACCTGACCATGGACTTCAGGTTCGAGGCCGACATCATGCGTACGCTGGGCCACATCAACGCCAACGGCTACCTTTACCAGGGGCAGAAGCCGGTGCACTGGTGCGTGGACTGCGGTTCCGCCCTGGCGGAAGCCGAGGTGGAATACGAGGACAAGGCTTCGCCGGCGATCGACGTCGCCTTTGCGGTGAAGGATGTCGCCGCGCTGGCCAAGGCGCTGGGAATGAAACAGCCAAACCAGCCCATTTACGCGGTGATCTGGACGACCACGCCGTGGACCTTGCCGGCCAACCAGGCAGTGTGTGTGCATCCCGACTTCATTTACGACCTGATCCAGACGCCGAAGGGCATCCTGATCCTGGCGCGCGATCTGGCGGAGGCCTGCATCACGCGCTACGGTTTCGATTCGGTGGAAGTGGTGGCGACCGTGCAAGGCGCGGCGCTGGAACATCTGCAATTGCAGCACCCCTTCTACGACCGCAGCGTGCCGGTGATTTGCGGCGACCACGTCACGCTCGAAGCCGGTACCGGGCTGGTGCACACCGCGCCGGCACACGGTCTGGAGGACTATGCCGTCGGCAGCAAATACAATCTGCCGGTAGATTGCCCGGTGGGCGGCGATGGCAAGTTTTACGCCGGCATTCCCCTGGTCGGCGGCCAGTCGATCTGGGCGGCCAACAAGACCGTAATCGAAACCCTGGCAAACAGCGGCGCGCTGCTACTGGAAATCAAGCTCAAGCACAGCTACCCGCACTGCTGGCGGCACAAGACACCGGTCATCTTCCGCGCCACGCACCAGTGGTTCATCGGCATGGAAGCCAGCGGGCAGCACAGCAGCTTGCGCAAAGCCGCGTTGAAGGCGGTCGAGAACACCGAGTTTTTCCCGTCGTGGGGCCGCGCCCGGCTCGAGGCGATGATCAAGAACCGCCCGGACTGGTGCGTCTCGCGTCAGCGCAACTGGGGCGTGCCAATGCCGCTGTTCGTGCACAAGGAAACCGGCGAACTGCACCCGCGCACCGCGGAACTGCTGGAGCAGGTGGCGCAGCGCGTGGAAGGGCAGGGCATCGAAGCCTGGTTCAGCCTGGACGCAAGCGAGCTGCTCGGCGCCGAGGCGGAAACCTACAAAAAGGTGAGCGACACCCTCGACGTCTGGTTCGATTCCGGCTCGACCCACGCCTGCGTGCTGAAGCGGCGCGACTATCTGCAGCATCCGGCGGACCTGTACCTGGAAGGCTCCGACCAGCACCGCGGCTGGTTCCAGTCCTCGCTCCTCACCGGCTGCGGGGTGGATGGCCACGCGCCTTATAGAGCCCTGCTCACCCATGGCTTCGTGGTCGACGGCAGCGGCCACAAGATGAGCAAATCCAAGGGCAACGTGATCGCCCCGCAGAAGGTGGTGGATAGCCTCGGCGCCGACATCCTGCGCCTGTGGGTCGCTTCCACCGACTATTCCGGCGAACTCACCATTTCCGACGAGATCCTCAAGCGGGTGACGGAAAGCTACCGCCGCATCCGCAACACCCTGCGCTTCCTGCTCTCGAACATCGCCGACTTCGATCCAGCGCAGCACGCTTTGCCGGTCGAAGAGTGGCTGGAGATCGACCGCTACGCGCTGGCGATGGCGCGGGATTTCGAGAACGACTGCAAGGCGCACTACGGAAAATACGAGTTTCACTTTATCGTCCAGAAGCTGCAAGCCTTCTGTTCCGAGGATCTGGGCGGGTTCTACCTGGACATCCTGAAGGACCGTCTGTACACCGCCGGTGCCGATTCCCGCGCCCGCCGTTCGGCGCAAAACGCCTTGTATCACCTCACCCACAGCCTGGTGCGGCTGATGGCGCCTATCCTGTCCTTCACCGCCGAGGAAGTGTGGCAGGTGCTGGCCAAGAATCCGGAAGACAGCGTGTTCCTGCACACCTGGGACGACGTGCTGCCGACCCAGCCGGAAGAGGACGTAATCAGGCAGCGCTGGGTGCAGTTGCGCCGCGTGCGTGCCGATGCGCTGAAGCAACTGGAAGAGGTGCGGGTGGCCGGGCGGATCGGCTCATCTTTGGCCGCCGAGGTGGATTTGTATGCCATCGGCGAAATCTTCGACCTCCTCGATTCTTTCGGCGACGACTTGCGTTTCGTGTTCATCACCTCTCAGGCCCGTTTGCATCAGGGCAGCCATCCTGAAGCGGTGGCCGGTGAAACAGGGGTGGGCATTCGTGTGAGCGCCAGCCCGCAGCAGAAGTGCGAGCGCTGCTGGCACTACCGCGCCGATGTGGGTGCCAATGCGGCCAATCCCGGCTTGTGCGGACGCTGTGTTTCCAATCTGCACGGCGAAGGCGAGCCGCGCCAGTATGCGTAACGGGTGGGGTTGGCTGGCGCTCAGCGCGGTCGTTATCGTGCTCGATCAGCTGAGCAAGCAATGGGTGTCGAAGTCGCTAGCCTTTGGCGAGATGATACCGGTGATGCCCTCCTTCAACCTGGTGCTGGCCCACAACGCCGGTGCGGCGTTCAGCTTCCTGGCCGGGGCAGGAGGGTGGCAGCGTGGGTTTTTTATCGGGATCGCGGTGGTCGCGGCAGTGGTGATCGTCCACCTGCTGCGCAAGCATCACGGGGAAAGGCTTTTCTGCCTGGCGCTCGCCCTGATCCTCGGCGGCGCGCTCGGCAACCTGATCGATCGCATCCTGCTCGGCCACGTGGTGGATTTTCTCGATTTTTACGTGCAAGGCTACCATTGGCCCGCGTTTAATGTCGCCGATATGGCGATCACCGGCGGCGCAGGGCTGCTGATCTGGGACAGCCTGAAAAAGCCTGAAAAAACCGTGAGGGGTGAAGAGTGAGGGGTGAGTGGAAAAGGCGCCACGGTTGCCGGCTTTACTCCACACTTCTCATTTTAGAGTAGTAAATTTAGGAGGCGACCATGAGCAAACAAACTGCCGCTGCCGGCGATAAAGTGAGCGTGCATTACACCATCTCTGTTCCAGAGGGCGAGGTGATTTTCGACACCTACGAGGAAGACGAACCTGTCGTCCTGGAGATCGGTGTGGGTGAAATTGCGGAAAACCTGGAGAAGTGCCTGATCGGGCTGGAGCCGGGCGAGCAGCGCGTATTCCATCTCGAGCCCGAGCAGGCGTTCGGTCTGAGCGACCCGGAGCTGGTGCAGCGGATCGAACTGGAAATGTTCCCGGATGACGTCGCGGTGGAAGTCGACAGCCTGATTGAATTCAACCTGCCCAGCGGCGAGGCCGTCATGGGGGTGATCCTCGACAAAACCGAGACCGATGCCTTGGTGGATTTCAACCATCCCCTGTGCGACTACCCGCTGCGGTTTGAAGTCGAGATCCTGGAAATTCTGGAGTAAACATGGAAGTACTGCTCGCCAACCCGCGCGGCTTCTGCGCCGGCGTGGATCGCGCCATCGAGATCGTGGAGCGCGCGCTGGAGCTGTTCGGTGCACCGATTTACGTGCGCCACGAAGTCGTTCACAACAAGTTCGTGGTGGAGAGTTTGCGCGCCAAGGGTGCGGTGTTTATCGAGGATCTCGCCGAAGTGCCGTCCGGCAGCACGCTGATCTTCAGCGCCCACGGCGTTTCCCCGGCGGTGCGGCAGGAAGCCGAGGCGCGCGGCCTTAAGGTGTTCGACGCCACCTGCCCGCTGGTCACCAAGGTGCATCTGGAAGTGGCGCGAATGCGCGCCCAGGGCAAGGAGGTGGTGATGATCGGCCACAAGGGCCACCCCGAAGTGGAGGGCACCATGGGCCAGGCGGCGGGCGGCATGCACCTGGTGGAAAAACCGGAGGACGTGGCCGGCTTGCACGTTGGCGACGAAAACAACCTCGCCTATGTCTCCCAGACCACCCTGTCGATGGATGACGCCAGCTGCATCGTCGCCGCGCTGAAACAGCGCTTTCCCAACATCAACGGCCCGAAAAAGGACGACATCTGCTACGCCACACAGAACCGCCAGGACGCAGTCAAAACCCTGGCGCAGCAGTGCGACGTGGTGATCGTGGTGGGTTCGCCGAACAGCTCCAATTCCAATCGCCTGCGCGAGGTGGCGCGGAACATGGGGGTGGACGCCTGGATGGTGGACAACGCCGGCCAGATCGATCCGGCATGGTTGAGCGGCAAGAAGAAGGTGGGCGTCACCGCCGGCGCTTCCGCACCCGAGGTGCTGGTCAAGGAAGTCATCGCCCGGCTGGAACAGCTCGGCGCGGAATCGGTTAAAAATCTCCAGGGAGTAGAGGAAAATGTGGTGTTCCCCCTACCCAGGAACCTGACTTCAACCGGGATTGTTCCTTAGCCAGGAAATCGTGGTGCCGTAGCATCCAGGGTATAAATTCACGCGTTCAGGCCGTTTGTCTACCTGATATGTCCGTTTGTCTGCTATCTGATGAAATCCAACAAGAATTAAATTAGTATCGAAAAAAAAGAAATAACAGGCTTGGAGGCTGTCATGAAAATCAAGAATACCGCCGGTTTTACGCTGATTGAGTTGATGATCGTGATCGCCATTATCGGCATCCTTGCCGCGGTTGCCTTGCCCAGCTACCAGCAATATCTCATTCGTGGTCATCGCGCGGCTGCGCAGTCCCAGATGATGGACATCGCCAACCGCGAGCAGCAGTACATCCTTTCGAATCGCGTCTATACCGCAACGGGCGCGGATCTGGGATACTCGCTACCGAGTGACGTTGGCGCCCGTTACGGCTATTCCATCGCGGCAGACAATGGCTCTCCGCCTTCCTTCACCATCACCTTTACGCCTAAAGTGGGAACCTCACAGGTCAGCGATGGCACTCTTGTTCTCACCAGCGAGGGCGTAAAGACACGCGCTGGCGACGCTTCAAAATGGTAGATTTCTCCCCCATTTCCATCCAGCGCGGCGCGACCATGATTGAAGTGCTCGTCACGATGGTCATCCTGGTTTTTGGCCTGCTCGGTCTGGCCGGGTTGCAGGCACGCCTGCAGGTGTCGGAGATGGAATCTTACCAGCGCGCCCAGGCGCTGATCCTGCTCGAGGATATGGCCAATCGCATCACGACCAATCGCTCCGCGGCTGCGGGCTACGTCACGGGCAGCCCGCTCGGCGCGGGCATGACCTGTCCCACAGACACTTCCACCGTGCAGAAAGTTGATGCCAAGGAGTGGTGCGATGCATTGCAGGGGGCTGCTGAAACCTCTGGCGTCAGCAAAGTCGGCGCCATGATCGGAGCGCGCGGCTGCGTCGAAAGCGTGATTGCCAACGAATACCTTGTGACGGTTGCGTGGCAGGGGTTGGCCTCGATATCCGCTCCCCCGGACAGCGTGACCTGCGGGCAAAATGCGTATGACGGCGGGGCTTGCACGAATGACCGTTGCCGTCGCGCCATCACCACAGTTGTACGCATTGGCACATTATGATGACCCTGAAAACATTAGCGTCTGGCCGGTCGAAGACTGATTTCCGCATCACGCTGGCGCGGCAGGCGCAGTGCGGTTTCACCATGATTGAGTTGATGATCGGCATTGTCCTGGGCTTGTTGATCATGGTGGCGCTGAGCGAGCTTTTCGTCAACATCACCCGCACCAATAGCGAAATGGCCAAGACCAATGCCCAGATCGAGAACGGTCGCTTCGCAATCCAGTTGTTGGGGGGCGACATCGTCCATGGCGGGTACTGGGGGGGCTACGTCCCGAAATTTGACGATTTGACCGTGCCCGCCACCGGTTATGACGGGACGACAATGGCGCCCACCGACCCTGTTCCCGACCCCTGCCTGGCATACGCAAGCTGGGACGCGGCTTACAAAAACAAGCTCCTCGCCATCCCCGTCCAGAGTTACGAGAGCTTGCCTGGGTGTGCCGTAGTCGCCAACCAAAAAGCCGGCACCGACGTGCTCGTGGTGCGGCATGTCGAAACGTGCTTGCCGGGCGCGGTCAATTGCGAAGCCGATACCGCCGGCAAACTGTATTTTCAAGCCCCGCAATGTGAGGATGAAATTTCCGCTGCGGTGCAGGCGGCTACTGCCACAACCATAACCCTGCCTTCATTCGCTTCGGCGGTTAGTGATTTTTATAAGGGCAGTACCATTCGTATCATATCGGGGCCCGGGAGCTATCAATCCCGCTTGATCAGCGCCTACGATGGCGCCACCAGGGTTGCCACCCTGTCCGTCGCCTGGACGACCACGCCGGACAACACATCGAAGTACACTTTCGGCGACGGATATGTGCTCGACACCGGCGGTTATGTCTTCCACAAAAGAAACTGCACCGCGCTCGCTGACAAACGAAAATTCATTTCCAGCATTTACTATATCCGCGATTACGCTGCAACCGTGGGCGACGGCATCCCCACCCTGGTGCGTTCACGGTTCGACCTTTCCGGCGGCGTGCTGGCGCATCAGCCTGCCGAGCCGCTGATCGAAGGCATCGAAGGCTTCAGGGTTGAATTCGGTATCGACGGCATTGGTGATGCGGGTACTGTGGTCGATTACACCAAAGCCGTTGAATGGACTGACCCGCTTACCCGTGACACGCCCAAGAATCGTGGTGACGGCGTCCCAGAAGGCGCATTTGTGCGCTGCACCACAGCAGCGCCCTGCACCGCGTACCAACTTGCCAATGTGGTGGCGGTCAAGCTGTATGTGCTGGCGCGCAACAGGGATATCACGGTGGGTTATACCGACGGGAAAACCTACACCTTGGGTACAGCCACGCTGGGCCCCTTTAATGACCACTACAAACGCCATGCGTTTCCCACGTCCGTGCGCCTGACCAATATCGCCGGAAGAAGGGAGACCCCATGAGCCGGCCGGTCCCCTCTCATGCCCAGCGCGGGGCAACCTTGGTCGTCGGCCTGATCATGCTGGTTATCATCACTCTGATGGTGACCACCGCCTTTACGCTCAGCACCACCAACCTCAAGTCCGTGGGCAACATGCAGTTCCGCAATGAGGCGGTCGCCGCCGGCAACATCGCCATCGAGAAGGTGCTTGGCTCGCCCTTTACCGCCGCGCCAAGCGCTGAAGAAATCCTCGTGGACATCAACAATGATGGAATAAATGATTATGCCGTTTCGATCGCCACTCCCGTCTGCGTCCGCGCGTCGGTGGCGGCCCCGCCGGTGCTCAGTAGCGTGACGTTGGTGTCGATGTCAACCTCGTACACCTGGAATACCGTATGGGACATCGACGCCACGGTGGCGCCGACCAGCAACAATCCCGGCGCGAGCGGTACATCGGTGCATGTGCATTCGGGTGTGCGCGTGTTGCTGTCGCAGACGGATAAAGACGCAGTGTGTCACTGAAGCAAGCGCGTAAATAGGAGAGCAACATGAAAAATTATTTCCCCCCAAGATGGCTGGCGGCCGCCTTCGCCCTGCTGGTGTTTCATCTGCCCGCGATGGGGGAAGATATCGACCTGTTCGTCGGGCTTCCCCCGTCCGCGGCCGATGCGCCGAATGTGCTGATCGTCCTGGACAACACGGCGAACTGGAACACCGCATTTACCAATGAAATGGCGGCTTTGGTCAACGTCGTGAGCGGATTGCCCGCGGACAAGTTCCGCATCGGGCTGATGCTGTTTACCGAAACGGGAGGCGGCAATTCCGGCAACGATGGCGCCTACGTGCGCGCGGCGGTGCGCCAGATGGATACCGCCAACAAGGCCAAATACCAGGCACTGGTGAGCGGGCTAGGTCAGACCGCCGACAAGGGCAATGCGGGCAAGGTCGGCAAAGCCATGGAGGAAGCTTATCTGTACTATGCGGGCTTGGCGCCCCACGCCGGCAACAACAAGAACAAAACAGATTACATCGGGAACGCGTCCGGTACCGCCTCGTCGAACGCCATCTATGCGCTGCCCGGCAACGCGCTGGCATCGAAAGCCGGCACCCCCTATGCCAGCCCCCTTGTATCGGGCAGCTGCGCGAAAAACTATATCATCTATATCAGCAATGGCGCGGCACAGGATAACTCATCAGATATCTCTCAGGCCACGGCGGCGCTGACCGCGGTTGGCGGTAGCACGACCACCATTCCTATTTCTCCCAGCGGTTCGCAGGATAATGTGGCCGACGAATGGGCGCGCTTCATGAAAAAGAGCCCCTTAGGCGTCGTCACTTATACGCTCGATATCAACAAAGTGACCACGGGCCAGGGGCCGGGCTGGACCGCGCTGCTGAAAAGCATGGCGAATGTGAGCAGCGGAAAATATTTCGATGTCGCCAGCTCCGGCACCCAGATTGCCGATGCCCTGAACAAGGTTTTTTCTGAAATCCAGACCGTCAACAGCGTGTTTGCCTCGGTCAGCTTGCCGGTGAGTGTTAACACGCAGGGAACTTACCTGAACCAGGTGTATATCGGCATGTTCCGGCCCGATGCGGACTCCTTTCCGCGCTGGTCGGGCAACCTGAAGCAGTACAAACTCGGCATAGTCGGCAACGCGCTCAAATTGCTGGACGCGAACGGCAACGGCGCCATCAACTCCCAGACCGGCTTTATTGGAGAGTGCGCGCGCAGTTTCTGGACGCCCTCTACCGTGGACACTTACTGGGCATTCAGGCCGCAGGGAACCTGCCTGACGGTGGCCAATGCGGATATTTCCAACTATCCCGATGGCAATATCGTGGAAAAGGGCGCCCAGGCCTACATGCTGCGGAGCACGACGGCGCGCACGGTGAAAACCTGCTCTTCGACGTTTGCTTCCTGCACTACTATGACCGACTTCAATAACACCAACGTAACCCAGGACATGCTGGGTGCAGCCAATACGACGGAGCGGGATGCGATCATCAACTGGACGCGCGGGCTGGATATCGATGACGAAAACACGAATGCGCTGACCACAACCGAGATGCGTCCCTCGGCGCATGGCGATGTGGTGCACTCGCGGCCGGTGGCGATCAATTACGGAACCGATGCCGCACCCCAGGTGGTGGTGTATTACGGCGGCAACGACGGCGTGTTGCGCGCCGTCAATGGCAACCGTAGCACCAGTATCGGTGGTGTCACCGCAGGCAGCGAACTCTGGTCGTTTGTTGCGCCCGAGTTCTACACCAACCTCAAGCGCATTCGCGACAACACCGTCACCATCAGCTTCCCCGGCAATACCACGGGCACAACGACACCGCTGCCCAAGCCTTATGCCTTCGACGGGCCGGTCACCGCTCACAAGGCGGCCTCCAATGCCTGGATATACGCCAGCATGCGGCGTGGCGGACGGGCGCTGTATGCCTTTGACGTGACCTCCCCGGCCAGCCCAAGCCTGAAATGGAAGATAGGCTGCCCTAACAACTTCCCCGCTTCTGGAACGGTGAACGATACAGGCTGCACCACGGGTTTCGCCGGCATCGGCCAGACCTGGTCCCAGCCCAAGGTCATCAAGGCGCCGGGCTATGGCGCGGGAGCTACGCCCATGCTCATCATGGGCGGCGGTTACGATACCTGCGAGGATGTCGATTCCACTACGGCAGCCTGCGCCTCTCCCAAGGGCAACAAGATTTATGTGCTGGACGCCGACACCGGGGCATTGCTCAAGACGCTGGATACGGACCGGAGCGTGATTGCCGATCTGACGGTTGTGCCGGACAGCTCCGGACTGTCCAAGTATGCCTACGCGGCGGATATGGGCGGGAACCTCTATCGCATTACGATAGGTTCGGCTGCGCCGGCAAGCTGGACGATTACCAAGATCGCCTCCCTTGGCTGCGACACGGTAGGTACTTGTACGCCCAACCGGAAGTTCATGTTCGCACCGGATGTGGTTGAGGATAATGGCACTTATTTCCTGATGGTTGGCTCCGGCGATCGCGAAAAACCGTTGACCAGTTACACTCAAGCCGCCCTCGTGGCCAATCATTTCTTCATGGTGAAGGACAAGCCAATGGAAGCTGCTTGGCTGAGTTCAGAGAATGGTACCTGTGGTGCGGACGTGATTTGCGTAAGCTCGCTGCTGCCGATCACGACCAGTGCCAATCCGACACTGGTTCAAGTGGATGAGAAAAAAGGCTGGTATCTGGGGTTGGCTTCGACCGAACAGGTGGTCACTTCCGCCATCACGGTTTTCGGCGTGACGACATTCAGTACGCACCAGCCTGCCGTTCCCACGCCCGGCTCCTGTGGCCCTAATCTGGGAACGACCCAGGTGTATAACATCAGTTACACTAATGCGGCGAGCGCCAATGGAACCGGCCTTCGCTACCAGGAGGTCGTTGGCGGCGGTTTGCCGCCGTCACCCGTAGCCGGCATGGTGACGCTGGATGACGGCACCACTGTTCCTTTTATAATCGGCGCCAGACCGGATTCTCCGCTTGAAGGCGCGCCGCCGGCCTCGCCTTCAACGGTGGTTCAGCCCAAGAGCAGGGTTTATTGGTATATCCAGCAATAATGGGAAAAACGAGGATAAAATTCAGTCGGCGTCAGGGGCGAATGACTCACTTGCGGGTGCCGATCCAGCAGGGTTTTAGCTTGATCGAATTGATGATCACCATCTCGATATTGGGAATTTTGCTGGCGATCGCGGTGCCGTCTTTCACCGATGCCGTGCTGGGCAGCAAACTCCGCTCATATGCCAACAACTTTCTCTCCAGCACCTATCTGGCGCGCGGAGAGGCCATCAAGCGCAATTCAGTGGTCAATCTCTGCGCCTCCTCCAATGGCACAAGCTGCACGGGTGACTGGGAGCAGGGATGGATCGTATTGACCGGGACGACAGTCATCCAACGTCAGTCGGCATTGTCCTCCGGTATGAAAATGACAGAATCGGGTGGCGTCAGCAGCATCAATTTTCAGCCGACCGGGGTGGGCGTCACGCCGGCCACTCTGACTGTCTGCCGTGCTACGCCCAGCGTGGGTGGCCAGGAGCGCGTGATTTCTATCAGTGCAACCGGTCGCGCTTCGGTCGCCAAGACAACGACTGGCTCCTGCCCGTAAAAAAATTGCACCCTTAGCCTGAACAGTCCGCACGCTGATCATATTCGTTTCCGGTAGTCCAAAAGTATTGTCTACGCTATCAGGGTATCCCATTCATGTATGTTCCAAATGCCAACTCGTGGTTGAGCTATACCGATAGCATAAGCCGGCTGGCGGCCGGTTTGCTGGAATCGGCGGCAAAATGGGGGGAATGAAAATTTGAATCCTGACTTTCTGATCGTCGGCGGCGGCGTCATCGGCTTGAGCAGTGCCCTTGAACTTGCACGGCAAGGGGCCGGGGTGGCAGTGCTGGAGCGCGGGGTGTGCGGAGGGGAATCTTCCTGGGCGGGCGGGGGGATTTTGTCGCCGCTGTTGCCTTGGGATTATTCGTCTGCTGTGACCGATCTGACGCAGCTGAGCTGTCGGCTTTTTCCGGATTGGGTGGGGCGTGTTGCCGATATCAGCGGCATCGACCCGGAATACCGGGTCAGCGGAATGCGGGTCTTGCCACCGTTTGATGCCGAGAGGGCCATACCATGGTGTGCCGGTCATGGTGTGCGGCTGGAGCGGGATGGAGAGGCTTTGTGGTTGCCGGACGTCGCGCAGGTGCGCAATCCGCGCCTGATCAAGGCGTTGCGCCTCGCGCTGGAACGGATGGGGGTGCGGATTGTGGAACACACCGAGGTGACCGGGATCGTTTCCACGGAAGATCGGGTGGAGCGACTGGATACCACGGCTGGCCCTTTTGCGGCGGGGCGCTATGTCGTTGCTGCCGGGGCCTGGAGCAAGAAGCTGCTGGCCGAATGGGGTGTGCAGCTCGATATCAAGCCGATGCGCGGCCAAATGCTGCTTTACAGGGCGCGGCCCGGACTGCTGCGGCACATTATCCTGCAGAATGGCACTTATCTGATTCCTCGCGATGACGGGCATATTCTGGTCGGCAGCACTCTGGAGGATGTCGGCTTCGACAAGGCGACGACCGAGGAGGCCCGGGTTGCGCTTCATTTACGGGCACTGGGCATGCTGCCTCAACTGGCCCAGGCAGAGTTTATCAAGCACTGGGCGGGGCTGCGCCCAGCTGCACCCGATAATATCCCGACCATTGCCCGGCATCCACAGCTTGAGAACCTTTTTCTCAATAGCGGGCATTTTCGCTACGGCGTCACCATGGCACCTGCGAGCGCTCAGATTCTCGCAAATCGGTTATTTAACCGGGAGCAACCCTTCGATGTTTCAAGCTATGATTGGCCAAGGTTGAATTAAAATTATTAGACAAAGTCCAATGCTTGGTTTAGTATGAATTTATGGATATGAAAATTTACACTCGCGATAACATGGCTGATCTGCTGCGGCAGCACTCGATCAATCCGACGCATCAACGACTCGAGATTGCCTATGCGTTGTTCTCGAGGCAGGAGCACCTTTCCGCCGATCAGATTCTTGCGATCGTCAATACCAAGCACAGCGAAACCTCCAAGGCAACGGTCTACAACACCCTCAATTTATTCGTGGAAAAGAAGCTGATCCGCGAAGTGATCGTGGACCCCAGCAAAGTGTTTTACGACCCCAATACCCACGAGCACCATCATTTCTACGATGTGGTCAGCGGCCAATTGACCGATATCGACGCGACGGACTTCAAGATCAGCGGCTTGCCCATGTTGCCGCCGGGTGTGATTACCGAAGGCATCGACATTATCGTCCGTATCCGCCCGCAAGCGGTTGCCGCCTGATCAAAATTCCTTATCGCTTAACGTGAATTATTCGTTCGACCCGTTATGGTGCGCTGCAACGGTTGATGGCTGAGGGCGAAGAGGGATATAATGCCGAGCTTGTGTGCCGATGTAGCTCAGTTGGTAGAGCAGCGCATTCGTAATGCGAAGGTCACCAGTTCGATTCCGGTCATCGGCACCACCCCATACTCCAAAGCAGTCCAAAGAAGGCCGTAAACCCCAATAAATACTAAGGTTTGCGGCCTTTTTCACGTCCAGAGCAGTCCTGGCTAGTCCATTGCAATCCCAAATTATTGACGGTATATTTGACGGTACATGCAGATACCGTCAAGCGAGATACCGTCAAAAGGGGTTTCAATGGCACTGACAGCGATAGAAGTAAAGGCAGCAAAGCCGACAGACAAGCCATTCAAGCTATCCGATGGCGGCGGTTTATATCTGCTGGTGCAACCCAACGGCGCAAAGTATTGGCGGCTTGATTACCGTTTTTCAGGCAAGCGCAAAACATTGGCCGTGGGCGTTTATCCGGACGTAAGCCTGTTAGACGCAAGGGAACGGCGCGACGAGGCGCGCAAGCTGTTAGCCGCTGACATCGACCCCAGCGCGAACAAGAAGGCGAAAAGAGCCGCCAAACAGGGGCAAGCCGCAAACAGCTTCGAAGTGGTGGCCCTGGAATGGCTGGAAAAATTCGGTGCCAAGAAAGCTGCATCAACCATCGAGAAAACCCATTTCATCCTTCGGCGCGATGTCTTCCCCTGGCTGGGGGTGCTGCCCATTGCCGAAATCAAACCGTTTGATCTGCTGACAGCCCTGCAACGGATTGAAGGCCGTGGCGCACTGGAAACCGCCCACCGTGCCAAGCAATACGTGGGGCAGATATTCCGCTATGCCGTGGGCACCCAAAGGGCCGAACGGGACATATCGCAAGACCTCAAGGGGGCATTGCCAGCGCCCAACGTCAAGCACCGCGCCGCGATCACCGACCCGCTGAAATTCGGCGGATTGCTGCGCGCCATTGATGCCTTCGCCGGCACCTTTACCGTCAAATGCGCCATGAAGCTGGCCCCGCTGATCTTCGTGCGGCCGGGCGAACTGCGCCGGACGGAATGGGCCTGGGTGGATCTGGACGCGGCGATGATCTGCTACCCGGCTGCGGTGATGAAAATGCGCGAAGATCACATCGTCCCGCTGTCCCGGCAGGCGGTGGAAATCCTGCACGAGATCCAGCCGCTTACCGGGCAGGGCAGATATGTATTCCCCGGCATCCGAACCGGCGAGCAGCCGATGAGCGAAGCGGCTATTAACGCGGCGCTGCGCCGCTTGGGATTCGACAAAACGGAAATGACCGGGCACGGCTTCCGGGCCACTGTTCGGACTATCGGGGATGAAGTGCTGGGCTTTCGTGTAGACCTCATCGAGCACCAGCTAGCCCATGCCGTGAAAGACCCGAACGGGCGAGCCTACAACCGCACGGCGCACCTTCCCGAACGCAAGAAGATGATGCAGCAATGGGCGGATTACCTGGACAAGCTCAAAGCCGGGGCCGAAGTCATTCAGCTGCACGGCAACGTGGCATAATGATTTTGCTGCGCCTAGCCCGAGGCTGATCCCCGAGGGCGAATACCGGTCACCCTTACCCGGCTGGCGCAGCTTCTTAATCAAGGGACGCTGATAGGGGGCTCATTTTGATATCCAAAAACAAGCCGAAATATGGCGGGGTGTTGGGTAAGCCGATACCTCAGCGGTTGGCATTTGCCGCGCTGTTAAAAGCTAACAATCCGGAAGACGAGGCGAAAATATTTAGCGAATGGCGATCAGAAACTGATGTCGAACGCTTGTTCTTGCTCTTGAACCATTATGAAATTGGCACTGATGAAGATAGTAAGTGGCTTTTTTTGGCTTTAGAGCTGGCGCGTGATCATGTTCCGGGATTTACCCTTTCAGAAGGAAAGGGGCCGGGTAGACCGAGAAAGGTAGGGGGTAGGTTAGCTGATCTCATGCGACTACCGCGCAAACCCGGCAGACCAAAAAAGGAAAGGAATTTAACTGGTTTTCTAGGGTTGGTTGAGAAAACTAAAATTGAACATAAGCTAACTGGTCGCGGCTCAGATAAGCGAGCGCTGGAAATTCTTCTTACCGCTGACGCGAAAGATAAGAATGAATCTGTAATTAAAGTATTAAGAGACGAGCTCCCTTATTTCCAAAAACGCTTGTCCGAAGCGCGCAAGCTTATTCCGAAAATTCGAGAAAATTACCCAGAATAGTTTTTGCACTTTTATCGGATTGCAGGGCTTGTATTGTTAAACCCGTCGGCCCCC
Source organism: Sulfuricella sp. (assembly GCF_035531155.1). NCBI lineage: Bacteria > Pseudomonadati > Pseudomonadota > Betaproteobacteria > Nitrosomonadales > Sulfuricellaceae > Sulfuricella > Sulfuricella sp. Next base: position 28,367 of record NZ_DATKTK010000052.1, read on the forward strand.
AGTGGCCTTACTTTGACGGGAGTAATCTTAGATGCACAAACTACCTGAAACGGGCTTTCTTCGCCTGCCCCAAATCATCGGCAATCTCAAAGCCGAACCGCCGATCCCCCCTGTAATCCCTGTCTGCAAATCCGCGTGGTGGGCTGGCGTCAAATCCGGGCGCTTCCCCCAACCGGTCAAACTCGGGCCGTCCACAACTGCGTGGCGGGTTGAGGACATTCGCAAACTGATTGCATCGGCAGGGGGTGAAAAATGAACCAGCGCCCCACATCCGACACCGCCACAAAAGAAAACGCCCCAGCAAGGGCCAGGGCGGAAAGTAATACAGACAACAGCCATCATAACGACAACAGTGCCGACTCGCAACGAGCCAAAATATTGGCGTGGTTCAGGACGTGCAGCACTCTGACCACGCTACAGGCGCGGCAACTTTTGGACGTGATGCACCCGGCAGCGCGGGTACAGGAATTGAAAGGCCTGGGCTTCAAGATTGATACCGTCTGGACTACCGACACGACACCGGAAGGAAAGGCCCACCGTGTAGGCAAATACGTTTATCAGCCTTAAGCGGGGGCCCATCATGAATGATGATTGGCTTGAACGCCTGCAATGGCTGTTAAATCGCTTCTCTGGGCTTGGCATCACTGCTGATATAGGCGCAATGGGCTTAATTGACCTGTGGGGGCTGTATTGCCTTCTTAACCGCTTGGCGGGGGAGGCGTGATGGCACGAAAGAACCGTTACAAGGATGCAGCGGATAAGCGGGAGGGCGGCGGGTTCGTTGCCCTTCCCCATGCCGTGATCCGTTCCCATTCCTACAGCCTGTTGAGCGCCCATGCCATCAAGCTGCTGTTCGATCAACTGTCGCAATATAACGGCGGCAACAACGGCGACCTGAGCACGGCCTGGACGCTGATGAAGCCGAGGGGGTGGAAGTCGAAGGAAACTTTGAGCAAGGCCATCAAGGAACTGGTCGAGGCGGGATGGCTGGAACTGACCCGGCAGGGGGGAAGGCACAAGCCCAGCCTCTACGCCGTTACTTTTTACGCCATAGACGAATGCAATGGCAAACTGGATGTGCAACCAACCCGCACCCCCAGGGGAACATGGAAGCAGAACGAGCCATTGCCGCCCATGCCGAAATTAAAAGTGGTGCCCCGCCTACCGGGTCAATTATCCGACGACTACCCCGCCAGCCGTACCAATTCAGAGGAGGTAACATGCTGATTGACCCGCCAGCCGTACCAGTCAGGCCATATTGCCGCATTCAATTGACCCGCCAGCCGTACACCTCTATAGATTTACCATGTAGGGGTGCTGTTCTTTTGTTGTCTGCTGAGGCTGTGGGTGATAACCAATAGGAATGAATAATGACGATCAAACCGAAGAAGCCGACAGCGAAGCCAACGGCACCACGCAAAGATAAACCCATCACGCTGCCAGATGAAAACCGCAAGGTATTGCCGATTGCCGCGACTAACGAGGACGAAGCAAGGAAGCGGCTTGCCGAACTTTACCTGCTGCCAAACCTTTACGCGGCACGACTGGTACTGGCCTACAACCCGAAAAGCTCGCTGGATCTGGTGGGGGTGGCGGCAAAAATGCGGGAACACTCCCAGGAGGTCAACGGCGGCGATCTGTCGCAAGCCGAGGCGATGCTCATCAATCAGGCGCAAGCCCTGCAAGCCATATTCACCAATTTTGCCGAACGAGCCTACAGCCAAACAGGCGTGGTTCAAATTCAAACCATGCTAGGGCTGGCACTCAAGGCGCAAAGCCAGTGCCGTGCCACCCTGCAAACGCTGGTGGACGTGAAATACCCCAGGCAGGCGACTTTCATCAAACAGGCCAATATTGCCAACCAGCAACAGGTCAACAACGGCGCCTTGTCACCCGGCGAACCTTCGCGTGAAGAAAAACCGATTCAATCAAACGAACTTTTGGAGGATCAACATGGCAAGCGGATGGACACCGGAAAGACGGGCGCGGCAAGCGGCGCTGATCCACAACTGGAAACCGTGGGCGCGATCAACCGGGCCTAAGTCTGAGGAAGGGAAGGCAGCCAGTTCCATGAATGCCAACAAGCACGGGTTACGAGGGCGCAAGTGGCTGGATCTGGCGCGTGATGTGAATGATTATGTGCGGCGGTGCAAAGAGGTTGTCGATTGAAAAGAATCAAATAAATTATTGAGCCGATGCGGCCACCGAATAATCCATTAATGAGTTAAAAATTTTATTATTAGCTCCTCTCGTTGCTGGCTAGAGATGTTCGCCATAAATTTAAATCCCTTGATGCGTTCATCCTCAGAAACTGTTGCAAGATGTTCAAGAAGTTTTCCACGCTGACTTTCTGAGAGACTATCGATCTCCTTGATAGCCCGCTCACGCTCACTCTCAGAGAGGCTCAAGAGCGAGTTTCTTAATACTCCCAGCTTACGCGAGCGTACTTCTTGCTGCTGCACGTCCATTTGCTGCTGTTGCATCTGGATTTGCTGCTGTTGCATTTGAATCTGCTGCTGTCGCAATATCATTTGTTGCTGCTGTACCGCGCGTTGATCCATAAGATCCATCAAACTGGGGCCAACTTGCATGTCAAACTGACCTGCAAGTTGCATACAACCATTTCCCCCATTGCCGTGATAGCAGTCCGCAATGGCAGCAATGGGTGAATATAGTAATGCAGAAAATAAAATCAATAGCTTATACATAATTTCACCCCTACTTATTTATGTGACATACTCATCTTTTCTCAATAAATATGCAATGAAGAGGAATAATTTTAAAGGGTGGATGCAATGAAACAAATAATGCTAATTGGTATAATGATTGCTTGGATCTTTGCATCTAATATAGCAGTGGCAGATTGTAGTTGTGTCTGTATGCGTGGCGAGGTTCAAGCGGTTTGTAGCAGCACCTTAGATATCCGGCCAATCTGCGCGCCAAGAATTTGTCCAATTACACCACCTTCTGTTGAACCGATTCAGCAACCACGTGTACCTCCGATTGGAACGTCCAATTGCACCCAACAGCAGGTGTATAACGAATATTCACACATGTATGAATGGAAAGAAATTTGCTATTGAGCTTGCCATTGATTAAAGAGATATATTGAAGTGTGTTTGACTTGGTGAACTGGCGGGTAGAAAAAATAATTGTCGGTACATTTGACGGTATTTTAATAAATCATAAAACGTAGAATAGCCAAGCGCGCCATTTTCATGCTATTGTTTCATGCCGGTCATCGCACCATTTATCCTGCTAGTCAATAAATACAGTCTATGCCTGCACAGGGTGTGCAGGATTCCAGCGTAAACCCTTTTTGCCAGTAACATTCTTCCCATACTTGGCGAGCGATTTCTTATTCGCCCCCCCAGGCTGGTTTTGACTTCTTACTGGCCGGCTTTTAAATAGCCCGATTACGACGAAGGGGCTGATGCAGCTTTGCCGATTTTACTCGGATAGGCCCAGCCGTTGCGCCAGGCGCCGATCACCATGTTGGGATACTCCGGCCTGCCCAGGCTGCCATTGTAGCGGCCCAGGGCGCGGAACAGATCGCCCTTTTCGACGTTGAGGTAGTGCCTAAGGATGGTGCAGCCGTAGCGCAGGTTGGTGCGGATGTGGAACAGGTTCTGGTCGGGAGTGCCGATATGCTTGACCCAGAACGGCATGACCTGCATGTAGCCACGTGCTCCGGCATAGGATACGGCATATTTCTTGAAGCCGCTTTCCACCTGGATCAAGCCCAGCACCATTTGGGGGTCGAGGCCCGCGCGGGAGGCCTCGTAGTGTACGGTTTTGAGGAAGTCCAGGCGCACGGTACTGTCCGGAATGCGCTTCGCCAGCCGCTGTGACATTTCCGCCATCCAGATATTGGCATCGGTTTGTGAGGCAAAGACGAGGCGCGGAGAAGCGCCATCGCTGACTGTTTTATGCAGCGCCGCCTGTACGCTGGCGCTCAACGGCTCCTCACGCTGTGCGCCGGCGTGGGCTGTGGTGGATATAATCAGCAGCAGGGAGAAAAAGAATCTTAACCACGAATGACCACGAATGACCACGAATGACCACGAATTATTCGTGTGAATTCGTGTGAATTCGTGTGAATTCGTGGTTGAGTTTTTTAATTCCCGCATGCCATTGATTTTATGTGACTCACAATATTTTGCAAGGGGATGGCTGTGGCCTTCTCATCACGGCGCCCCTGGTATTCCACGTTGCCGTCCTTCAGTCCGCGCTCGCCGATCACGATACGGTGCGGGATGCCGATCAGCTCAAGGTCGGCAAACATTACGCCGGGGCGTTCGTCGCGGTCGTCCAGCAGAACTTCGACGCCTGCGGCCGTGAATTCGGCGTAAAGCTTCTCGACTGTTTCTTTCACCAGTTCGCTTCGGTTGATGCCGATCGGCACGATGGCGAGCTGGAACGGTGCCATCGCGGGCGGGAAGACGATGCCGTGCTCGTCGTGGCCCTGCTCGATGGCGGCGGCGACGATGCGTGAGACGCCGATGCCGTAGCAGCCCATTTCCATCACCTGCTCCTTGCCATTCTCGTCAAGAAAAGTGGCTTTCATCGCTTCGGAATACTTGGTGCGCAGCTGGAAGATATGGCCGACCTCGATGCCGCGGCACAGTTCCAGCGTGCCCTTGCCATCTGGGCTGGGATCGCCCTCGACCACGTTGCGGATGTCGACCAGTTCCTTCAGTTCAGGCAGGTCACGGCCGAAATTGACGCCGGTGAGGTGGTAGCCGTCCTCATTGGCGCCGCAAACGAAGTCGCTCATCGCCGCCACCGAGCGGTCGGCGATGAGCGTGAGGTTCAGGCCGACCGGGCCGAGCGAGCCGGCGTTGCAGCCGGCGGCGGCACGAATTTGCGCGTCAGCGGCAAAGCGCAGCGGCTGGGCAAGCTGGAGCAGCTTGCCGGCCTTGACTTCGTTGAGCTGGTGATCGCCGCGCAGCAGCAGCGCCACGACGCCGCCGTCGTGCCCTTCCAGCAGCAGGGTCTTGACGGTTTTGTGCGCGGGGACTTTAAGAAATTCGCAGACTTCCTCGATGCTGTGCTTGCCGGGCGTGGCGACTTTTTGCATCGCTTCGGCGGGAGCAGGACGCGGGGTCGTAGGGGACACCGCTTCGGCCAACTCGATGTTGGCGGCATAGTCGGAACTGGGGCAGAAGGCGATGGCGTCCTCGCCGGAATCGGCCAGTACGTGAAACTCATGCGAGCCGGTGCCGCCGATCGCGCCGGTATCCGCCGCCACAGCGCGGAATTTCAGGCCGAGGCGGGAGAAAATGCGGCTGTAGCAGTCATGCATCACCTGGTAGGTTTGCTCCAGGCTGGCGAAGTTTGCGTGGAAGGAATAGGCGTCCTTCATCACGAACTCGCGTGCGCGCATCACGCCGAAACGCGGGCGGATTTCGTCGCGAAACTTGGTTTGAATCTGGTAGAAGTTCACGGGCAGCTGGCGGTAGCTCTTGATTTCGCGGCGCGCGACATCGGTGATCACCTCTTCGTGGGTCGGTCCGAAGCAGAAGTCGCGCCCATGGCGATCCTTGATCTTCAGCATCTGCGGGCCGAACACATCCCAGCGCCCGGTTTCCTGCCACAGCTCGGCGGGAACCACCGCCGGCATCAACAGCTCGACCGCGCCGCTCTGGTCCATTTCCGCGCGCACGATGTTTTCGACCTTGCGCAGCACCCTGAGGCCGAGCGGCATCCAGGTATACAGGCCGCTGCCGATGCGCTTGATCAGGCCGGCGCGGAGCATCAGTTTGTGGCTGACCAACTCGGCTTCGGCGGGCGCTTCCTTGAGGGTGGACAGGAAAAATTGTGATACACGCATGGGGAGTCCCGTAATCAAATTCAGAATTCGCGATTTTAACCGAAAACAAGGCGTATATCGGATTGATTTGGACTGGAAATAGCAGTAGCCTATAATTGATATTTACCGATTAATAAGATAAAGGGAGACGATCATGTACACCGAAGTCGATGAAGCGGCCGATATCAGCAAGGAAAAGCTGGTTGCAGATTTTAAAGTGGTGGTGGCCGATGCAGAAGCGCTGCTCAGGGCGACCGCTAATGATGCGGGTGAAAAGGTAGTGGCTGCGCGCGAAAAAATCCAGTCCAGCCTGGTCGAAGCTAAAGTACAGTTGGCACGGGCTGAAGCGGCGATTATAGACAAAACCAAGCAGGCCGCCCGGGCCACCGATCAGTACGTGCATGACAATCCGTGGAAGGCGGTGGGTATTTCCGCCTGTGTCGGGCTGGTGATTGGCGTCCTGATCGTGCGTCGCTGACATTCGGATAGTTATGACGGAAACTGATGCAGGCATGGCGCGTGCCACTGGATTGTTTGCTTCCCTGCGCAATTTTGCCGCCACGCTAACGGCGGTAGCCCAGACAAGGCTGGAGTTGTTGGCGAATGAAGTGGAGGAGGAGAAGCTCCGCTTTGGTCAGTTGCTGTTGTTCGGTAGCATCGCGCTGTTTTGCTTGGCTGTCGGCAGCGTGTTTCTCGCGATATTCGTCACCGTCCTGTTATGGGAGAGTCACCGGCTGTTGGTTCTGGGCGGATTGGCCGTGCTTTTTTTTAGCCTCGGCGGTGTGGCTGTCGCGATGTTTCGTGCCCGCGCTTCGGCCGGGAGCAGGTTATTTGCGGCCAGCCTGGCAGAGCTGGGCAAAGACCGCCAGCAGTTGTTGCCATAATCCTAGAAACCTCAGTTGACCGCTTGACTGGACATTTAATACCGTGATTTCAATAAACTTCTTCATGATTTACCGTTTCACCCGGTTGGTGAGTCCGCTACGGGGTGGATTGCACGGTTTTTGCGGCGCATGGCGGCGTTACAACTCCTTGGAATGGAACGGCCATTCCGCGTCGTTGTGCCTTGCCCTGCACCCCAGAAACCGCACACTCCACCCCGTCCAACTGAGGTTTCTAGGATAATGGGGGTCGAGCAAAGGTTGGTCGAGCTTTCCCGACGGCGTGCCGAGCTGGTGGCACATAGCGCGGCACAACGTGCTGAATTGGGCGAACTCTGTCATGTCTGGCGTCTGCCGATGGCGATTGTCGATCAGGGCGTATCCGTATGGCGTTTCTTACGCGTGCATCTGGCCTTGCCGGTCGGGCTGGGTGTTGCATTTGCGGCGGCGCGGCCGCGCAGGGCGCTAAAATGGCTCGGTCGTGGCTGGGCACTGTGGCGCTTTTTCCGCAACATGGCCGCCGGACAAGGGAAGCCGAATTGATTGGCAGTAGCCGATTTTCCTGGAAATAGCTTTTAACCACGAATTTACACGAATAGCCCAATTTCTTTCCTTGCCGCATCCTGCCGGCAGGCGTGAGTCGTTCTGCATCCTTCCTGACACAACCCGGATATATGAAGTGGAGCGGCTGGGATTGCCTTTATTTTTTTTCTCCATCGAGGTAACAATTGGGAATGTTTTTCGGACGACGTATTCATAAAGCGGTAGCCGCAGGTGATGTCGTAGACGTCAGCGAGCGCGACGGCGTACGTTCGTTGCATCTGGGCAGTCAGACAGTGCAAAGTTCGATGCGCATCAGCGCGCCCAACGAGCTTGAGCTTGCTTATACCCGCAGCATGATGGGTTTTCTCCTGTTCAACCCTGATCCGGTGCGCTTCCTGATGGTTGGGTTGGGAGGGGGGTCATTGGCCAAATTCGTTTATCACCGCATGCCGGCCACACGCATCGCGGCGGTGGAGCTGAACTCGCAGGTGGCGGCAGCTGCTCGTGCCTATTTTCAGCTGCCTCCGGAAGACGAACGATTCGAGGTGGTGATCGCCGAAGGCGGCCAGTATGTGGCTGACCATCCTGATAGCGCAGATGTGCTGATGGTGGATGGCTTCGACGGTGTTTCACTGGCCGATACACTGGTTACCCAGCGTTATTACGACGATTGTGCCGCCGCCCTGAGTGAACGGGGGGTCTTGGCGGTCAACCTGTGGGGCAGCGACAAGAATTTCGATGTCTACTTGCAGCGTATCGAGACCAGTTTCAATGGCCTGACGCTATGCCTGCCTACGGAAAAGCATGGCAATATGGTCGTGTTCGGTTTCAAGCGCAGCCCTGGCAATCCGCGCTGGGATGATCTGCGCCAGCGTGCCAGAGAACTGGAGCAGGCGTATGGACTGGAATTTCTCAAGTTCGTGGAAGGCCTGCGCAGCCTTAATGCCCACACCGAAAAGCGTTTGCTTGTTTAGATAGGATTTTGTGTGGAACCCATGCCTTATGTCCTTGTCACATGATTAAAGATAATGCGGTGATTTTTTCGGAATGCCGGGTATATGCTGAGTCTGCTTCAGTCGCAATCGTGACTTCGGTCATGGGTGTGAGTTATTTGGCTTTCATTGCCGGGTGAAATGTGAAAAAATTACGTTTAATTTAACGGATTTGAGGTGTTTCACAAATGATAGACCGGGACGGTTATCGCCCCAATGTCGGCATCATTCTATGCAATGCAAAAAATGAGGTTTTCTGGGGCAAGCGTATCAAGGAGCATTCCTGGCAGTTTCCGCAAGGTGGCATCAAGGCCGGGGAATCCCCCGAGCAGGCAATGTTTCGGGAGCTGGAGGAAGAAGTCGGGCTGCAGTCGCAGCACGTGAAGATTATCGGCCGCACCAGGGACTGGCTGCGCTACGATGTGCCGCAGAACTGGGTGCGGCGGGAGTGGCGCGGCAGTTACAAGGGCCAGAAGCAGATCTGGTTTCTTTTGCGTTTGACCGGGCGCGACTGCGATGTGTCGTTGCGCGCATCATCGCACCCCGAGTTCGATGCCTGGCGCTGGCACCATTACTGGGTACCGCTGGAATCGGTGATCGAATTCAAACGCGATGTGTACCGCTTGGCGCTCAACGAGCTGGTCGGCTACCTCAATAAATCAGAATAAACTGGAGTCAAGATGGTTGAATTTTTACCACTACCGCCCAGCAACCTGGTGCAAGGGGCGACTTATTACCAACCCCTGCAAACCTCGCCTGCCCATGTCGAACTGGGCGACCCGGCGGTGCGGGTGATGACTGACCTGAAAGAGGTGATGGCGGTCACCATCGGGCCGGAAAAGACGGTGGACGCTGCCAGGGAGCGCATGGTTCGGCACAGCGTCAGGCTGCTGCTGGTGATCGACGATCAGGAAACCGTCCTCGGGCTGGTTACCGCAACCGACATTCTGGGCGAGAAACCACTGCAATTCATCCAGAAGTCCGGCGGCAGGCGGGAAGATATCCTGGTGCGCAACATCATGACGCCGCAGGAAAAGCTGGAAGTGCTGTGCATGAAGGATGTCGCCGCGGCGAAAGTGGGTCATATCGTCGCAACCCTGAAAAAATGCGGCCGCCAGCATGCCTTGGTGGTGGATACCGAAGGGCCCGGCCAGATTCAACGGGTACGAGGGATTTTTTCCACTTCTCAGGTTTCAAGACTCCTGGGCACGGAAATCCAGACACTGGAAATCGCCCAGACCTTCGCTGAAATTCAGGCGCAGCTCGCCAAATAGTTTTTCGTTTTTCCCGCTTCTCTTTCCCGGATTTTCCTGGTTTGGGCAGTTTTCTTCACATCGTCTATTCTTTCAGTTCGGACGAGGAGAAGGAAAATGTTGCAAAATTGGATTTTGAAACAGGTCGCTCAGCACGTTCGCCGGGAGAGTCTGCCCGTTAATTTCGAGCTGTGGAATGGTGAGGTTCTGAAATTTTCCGATTTCCCGAGGGTGACGGTCAGCGTGCGCTCGTCCAAGGGGTTGTCTTCCCTGATCAGACCCACCTTGGGCAAGTTTGCGCGGAATTATGTCGAGCAGCACATCGATCTGGTCGGCGGGGCCAGGGAAATCATGCGGCTGGGCGAATCTTTATGTGAAGCATCCGGCCGAATAGCCCAAAAAAATGCTTTTTCACTGAGCTGGTTGCGCCACGCCCGCCTCGATAGTCGTCGTGCGATCAGTTACCATTACGACGTCTCCAACGAGTTCTATGGATTGTGGCTGGACCAGCGTCGTATCTATTCCTGCGCCTATTTCCGTTGCCCGGACGATAGCCTGGATGTGGCTCAGGAGCAGAAGCTGGAGCATGTCTGCCGCAAGCTTGACCTGAAAGAAAATGAGGCTTTTCTCGACATCGGGTGCGGATGGGGTGGCTTGATGCTGTGGGCGGCGGAGCGGCACGGCGTAAAGGCAGACGGTATTACCCTGAGCCAGAGCCAGTACGATTATGTGCGGGAACAGATTCGGGTGCGCGGGCTGGAAAGTCGCTGCCGCGTCCGTTTGATGGATTACCGCGATCTGCCGGAAACCGAGTCGTTCGACAAAATTGCCAGTATTGGCATGTTCGAGCATGTCGGCAGAAAAAATTTCCCCGCTTATTTCGGCAAAATTTACCGCCTGCTCAAGCCCGGCGGACTGGTGCTGAACCATGGCATCACCACGGTGCGGCTGGATGGTGGCGAGCTGGGTAGCGACCTTGGCGAGTTCATCGACCAGTATGTCTTTCCGGGCGGCGACCTGGCGCATGTGTCGGCGGTGACCGAGGCGATGTCTCAACAGAAGCTGGAATGCTGGGATGTGGAATGTCTGCGCCCGCATTACGCGAAAACTTTGTGGCACTGGGTTGATCGCCTGGAGGCCAAGCAGGATGAGGCTCGCTCCATCGTCGGCGAAGCCCGGTTCCGTATCTGGTGGATTTACATGGCGGGTTCCGCGTATGCCTTCGAACGGGGCTGGCTGTCCGTGTTCCAGGTGCTTGCCGTCAAACCGCTGGAGAACGGTGCCGTACCTTATCCGCTGACGCGGGAGCATGTATACATGTGATACGGAAGAATCGGGGAGGGCAGTGCAGCGGGCGGTGTTACGGGGTATTATTCGGTCTTCCGAGACACTGCTTTTGACCCATGAAAAAAATTCTTGTGCTGTTTTCATTGCTGCTTCCCCTGATGGCGTCCGCCGAGTGGGGGAAATTCGAATTCGAATTTGATGAGGAAAAGCCGTGGGCCGAGATCGAGGCTCAGCTCCCGCCTTATCCAAAGGAAGAAAACCTGCTGCCGCTATTCGTTAGTGCCGCCACTGATAACAAGTTCTTTGTCGATGCCGCTTCCATCAGCACGGGCGAGGACGGCATAGTGCGCTACACGATGATCGTCAAATCATCGGCAGGTGCGGTCAATGTGAGCTTCGAGGGTATCCGTTGCGCTAGTCGCGAAAGGAGGCTTTACGCTTTCGGGCGCAAGGAAGGATCCTGGTCGAGGGCGCGCTTCGCCAAGTGGGAACCGATCCGTTACCAGGACCGTAACCGTCACCATCATATGCTTTACGACGATTTCTTTTGTCCCAGCGGCATTGCCGTGAAGACCCCGCAGGAAGCGGTCGATCTGCTGAAGCGTAGCTTCAGACCTTAGTGATCGAGCAAAAACAACTTGGACAATAGCCGGTCTCCTAAGATGAAAAATTATCCGCTTATGTAGGTTGGGTTAGGCGTGGTTTTTTGCGCCGTAACCCAACAAACCCAAACATTCACCAAAAGTAGGCGCCTCTAGGCGACACCGGTGTTTAGAAGGAAGATTGGGTTTGTTGGGTTACGCGGTAAAGCCGCTAACCCAACCTACATTTATCTGCGTAATCTGTGGTGAGTGACTCCGTGTTCAAGTTATTTTTGCTCGATCCCCTAGCCTTCACTGCAATTTAGTGCTGCTCTTCAGAGCAGCACTAAATTGTCTCGATGGATCAGTTCAGGTTCGTCCACGTAACCAAGAACTGATTCGATCTCCGTACTGGCGTGGCGCAGGATTCGCCGAGTTTCCTGCGCGCTGTAATTGACCAGGCCGCGGCCAATTTCATGGCCTTTAGCGTCCAGGCAGGTCACCACTTCACCACGTTCGAAATCGCCGCTAATCGCGGTCACGCCGATCGGTAGCAGGCTTTTCCCTTCCTTGCGCAGGGCATTGACCGCGCCATCGTCGAGCGTGAGTTTGCCGCCGACCTGGAGGTGGTCGGCGAGCCATTGCTTGCGTGCCACGGTCTTCATTTCGCCGGCAATCAGTTGGGTTCCGATCGCTTCGCCTTGGGCGAGGCGGATCAGCACGTCCGGCTCTCGTCCCCAGGCAATCACGGTATGGGCGCCGCTGCGAGCCGCACGCTTGGCGGCGAGAATTTTGGTCAGCATGCCGCCGCGGCCGATATCGCTGCCGGCTCCGCCCGCCATGGCTTCCAGTGCCGGGTCGCCGGCGCGCGCTTCGCCCACCAGCGTGGCTGTAGGGTCCTTGCGCGGATCGGCGGAATACAGGCCGGTCTGGTCGGTCAGGATCACCAGCGCATCCGCGTCGATCAGGTTGGTGACCAGGGCGCCCAGGGTGTCATTGTCGCCGAAGCGGATTTCCTCGGTGACTACGGTGTCGTTTTCGTTGATGATCGGGATGGCGTTCAGTTCGAGCAGGGTGCGCAGGGTGGAGCGGGCATTCAGATAGCGCTTGCGGTCGGCGAGGTCGTCGTGGGTCAGCAGGATTTGCGCGGTGTGCAGGCCATGCTTGCGGAAGCAGGTTTCATAAACCTGCACCAGCCCCATCTGGCCCACTGCGGCTGCGGCTTGCAGCTCGTGCACGGCGCTGGGGCGCTTCTTCCAGCCGAGGCGTTGCATCCCCTCGGCGATCGCGCCGGAAGAGACCAGCACCACTTCGCGCCCCATGGCCTTGAGGGCGGCAATCTGCGCCGCCCAGGTGGCGATGGCTTCATGGTCGAGGCCGGCGCCGCTGTTGGTGACCAGGCTGCTGCCGACTTTTACGACCAGGCGCTTCGAGTTTTCGATTACGGATTTCATTCGTTTAGTTTACCGCGGAGGCGCAGAGACGCGGAGAAATTCAATTACTGGCTTTCCTCGGCGTCTCCGCGCCTCTGCGGTTCAATCTCTTGTTCAAGTTCACGGTTCTGGTCGAGAAACTCCATGATGGCGTAGACCACTTCCTTGCAGCCTTCTCCGGTGAGGGCGGAAATGATAAAACATTTTCCGTCCCAGCCAAAGTCCTTGAGGAACTGCTGTCTGTACTGGTCGCGCTCGTCGGCGGGCAGCATGTCCATCTTGTTCAGCAGCAGCCAGCGCGGCTTCTGGTAGAGCGATTCGTCGTATTTCTTGAGTTCGTTGACGATCGCATGCGCTTCTGCCACCGGGTTGGCGGTTTCGTCGTAGGGAGCGATGTCAACCAGGTGCAGCAGCAATCGTGTGCGTGCCAGATGGCGCAGGAACTGGTGGCCGAGACCGGCACCTTCGGCTGCGCCCTCTATCAGGCCCGGAATGTCGGCAATGACAAAGCTTTTATCGTGCTCCACGCGCACCACGCCGAGGTTGGGGTGCAGCGTGGTGAAAGGGTAGTCAGCCACCTTCGGCTTGGCCGCAGAAACAGCGCGGATGAAAGTGGACTTTCCGGCATTGGGCATGCCCAGCAGTCCAACATCGGCCAGCACCTTGAGTTCCATTTTGAGTTCACGTACTTCACCCAGTTCGCCGTGTGTGAACTGGCGCGGAGCCCGGTTGGTACTGGACTTGAAGTGCAGGTTGCCGAGACCACCCTTGCCGCCCTTGGCGATCAGGGCTTTTTCGCCGTCCTTGGCGAGGTCGGCGATGATTTCATTGGTGTTGATGTCAGTGATGACTGTGCCGACCGGTACGCGCAGCACCATATCCTCGCCGCCTTTGCCGTAGCAATCCGAGCCCATCCCGTTTCCGCCACGTTCAGCGCGGTGGATGCGGGCAAAGCGATAGTCCACCAGGGTGTTGATGTTGCGGTCGGCAATCGCATAAATGCTGCCGCCGCGCCCGCCATCACCGCCGTTCGGCCCACCCTTGTCGATGTACTTCTCGCGCCTGAAGCTGGCCGAGCCGTTGCCACCGTCGCCGGCATGGACTTCGATTTTTGCTTCGTCAATGAATTTCATGGTGATTACTCAGTGATCAGCTGTCAGTGATCAGTTTCTCAGTGGCTGGCTTTCCCGTTTCTGAGAACTGACAATGAGGGCTGACAACTCAAATAAAAAAGCCCTATCGTCCGATAGGGCCTAAAGGCTCCACTATCCGGCTGGTTTAAGCCGGAGTGATGGTAACCACTTTGTGCTTTGCCGCGCCTTTGATGGCGAAGCTGATGGTGCCGGTCACCTTGGCGAACAAGGTGTGATCCTTGCCCATGCCGACGAAGTCGCCGGGGTACATCTGGGTGCCGCGTTGGCGCACGATGATGCTGCCGGCGGAAACCAGCTCGCCACCGTAGCGCTTCACGCCCAGACGCTTGGAATGAGAGTCGCGGCCGTTGCGTACGCTGCCGCCTGCTTTTTTATGTGCCATTGCTGATTCTCCTTACTGCGCCGTGATGCCGTCGATGCGGATCTCGGTATAGTTCTGACGATGTCCCTGATGCTTCTGGTAGTGCTTGCGACGACGCATTTTAAAAATCTGCACCTTATCGCCGCGACCATGCGCGACGACTGTCGCCTTGACCGTAGCGCCGCTTACCAGGGGCGTGCCTACTGTGACTGCTTCACCGTCTGCAACCATTAATATCTGATCCAGTACGATTTCGCTGCCAATGTCTGCCGGTATCTGTTCTATTTTCAATTTTTCGCCAGGGGCAACGCGATACTGTTTGCCACCGGTTTTTATGACCGCGTACATATTGAGCTCCAATTACTTAGCTTTTAAAAAGGAACGCGATTGTACCAGAATTTTGTGGCGAGGGTTAAATTATTGTTTAGAAATCAGGGGCAGGGCTGGAAAAACTTGACACCGAATTGCTCTCGTTCCTACCATTAGCCCTTTTTCACTCAACCTCTGGATTTTCTGTGTCGCTGGAAGCCATACGCAGTCCCATCGAGTCGGATATGCTAGCTGTGGATGAAGTCATCCGCAAGCGGCTCTATTCCGAAGTCGTGCTGATCCGCCAGATCAGCGAATACATCATCAACAGCGGCGGCAAGCGCCTGCGCCCCGCGCTGGTGCTGCTGTCGGCGGGTGCGTTCGGCTACTCCGGCGGCTATCATCACGTCCTGGCCGCAGTGGTCGAATTCATTCATACCGCCACCCTGCTGCACGACGACGTGGTGGACGAATCGAACTTGCGGCGCGGCAACGCTACCGCCAACGCCCTGTTCGGCAACGCCGCCAGCGTGCTGGTGGGCGACTTCCTCTATTCCAGGGCTTTCCAGATGATGGTCGGGGCGGGTAGCGTGCGCGTGATGGAAATCCTGGCGGATGCAACCAACACCATCGCCGAGGGCGAGGTGCTGCAACTGTTGAACTGCAACGACGCGGACATCGACGAGGCGCGCTATCTCCAGGTGATTCACTACAAGACCGCCAAACTGTTCGAAGCCGCCACCCGCCTCGGTGCGATCCTGGGCAATGCCTCGGCTACCGATGAGGAAGCCATGGCAGTCTATGGGATGCGCATGGGCACAGCGTTCCAGCTGATCGACGACGTGCTGGATTATTCCGGCGACCATACCGAAACCGGTAAAAACGTCGGTGATGATCTGGCTGAGGGCAAACCTACGCTGCCCCTGATCTATGCCATGAAAAACGGCACACCGCAGCAAGCAGAGGTGATCCGCAGAGCGATCGAGCATGGCGGCCTGAACGAGCTTGATGCGGTGATGGCCGCGATCCGCGACACGGGCGCGCTGGATTACGCGAAAAGCCAGGCGAAGGCTGAGGCCCAGGTGGCGTGCGAGGCGATTTCGCATCTGCCGCATTCAAAATACAAGGAATCTTTGCTACAATTGGCAGACTTTTCGGTAACGCGAAACTACTGAAAGAAATCACAACGGGGTGTAGCTCAGCCTGGTGGAGCGCTGCGTTCGGGACGCAGAGGCCGGAGGTTCGAATCCTCTCACCCCGACCAAATTAAACCAATGAAAACCGCCGATTAGGCGGTTTTTTATTTTCCGCCTCTGCTTATTTTTTAAGCAAAATACGCCTCGGGAACAGTGCCACTGTTCCCGTTTTGTTCCCATTTATCCCCAACTATCCCGCCTTGCCTGTGACCGTTTTGTGCCCAAATCGAACATGCCCCATTATTTCTCAATTCCGCAGAAATTGAGATAGTTGAT
The DNA here is from genome assembly GCF_035531155.1 of Sulfuricella sp. Classification (NCBI taxonomy): domain Bacteria; kingdom Pseudomonadati; phylum Pseudomonadota; class Betaproteobacteria; order Nitrosomonadales; family Sulfuricellaceae; genus Sulfuricella; species Sulfuricella sp. Next base: position 44,445 of record NZ_DATKTK010000052.1, read on the forward strand.
TGATTAAATACGGAAATATATTAAAAATCGCTTGACTTACGCGGCAACGTGAGGATAATGAGAGATACAAGAGGTTAGGCGGCGAGTTCGGCTGCCAGGTGCGCAAAGTCGGGCGCGCCCACTCCGGCGCTCCGGGGAAAAGGTGGCTAGTTCCCCTGCTGTTTTTTCAGGCGGCAGGGCTCAAGACACGGACGGGCGGGCCTGGGAGGCCAGAAACAAAGCAGCAAACCTGTCTGATGAGCTTGAGTTCTTGATGTTTTTTGTCAGGAATCAGAGACAACGCCGATTTTTGGGGGGTGACTTCCAGAATCCATGACCTGAGCAGATGCCACCCTCAAACGCAACTCCTGTGCCGCTTGCTGCAGCGGTTCCTGACTGCCCGCCTTGCGGGCGGTCAAACAGGAGTTTGACATGCCCTCAGATCTTCAAATCCGCACTCCCCGCGGGTCTTCCAGCATTGATCTTATCCTTGCCGCCTGTGGTGGCCAGATCCTCATCCCCCTCGCTCGCGCCTGTGCGATAGCTGGTTTCAGTTCCAAAACATGGCGGAACTGGGAAAGCGCCGGCAAAAAGCTGCCCTTCCCTGCCACCCCTGGCCACCGTCGTGTCGATGCTCGCGATCTCGCCGCCTATGTCGACTCATTCCAAAATCAAACAAGGCCGGCGGCAGTCCAAAAACCGGAAACCGCCCACATCTCACACCCCAAACGTGGCCGCGGCCGCCCGCCCAAGCGTCTGCAGCAGGAACGAGGTGCGCAATGAACGCCGCCCTCACCCTCGATATCCAAGGCAACTTCCTGCCTCAAATTAAGAACAAGGCCGAGGATTACTGCCTCGATCTGGATGATGCCAAGCAGGAGGCTTGGTGCGCCATTGGAATGGCCATCCAGTCCTTCAACCCATCCCGTGGCACTCTTGATGCCTGGGTGGCCACCAACATCGACATCAAGCTGCGCCAGCTGGCCTATGGACACTCCTTTGATCCTCTTTTGTTCGCCAGTGAGTTGGACGACGACCTAGCCGTTGAAAACCAAGAACAAGACGACCAAGAGATACCGCCGCTGGCCGGAATCTACGGTCGCATTCGTGACCTAGCGCTGCGCGGCAAGGACACCAAAGAAATTGCCACATCTCTCAGGCTCACCAGACGGAGGGTGGAGCAGCTGCTGGCCGACAAAGCGGCGATTCGTGATGCCGTGAGGTTTGCCCAGGTGCAGAGGGATTTGTTTGAGGGGGTGATGGCATGAGCGGCTTTGTAACCATCAAACACGCGGTCGAGCGCGACTTCACTGTCCTTAACAACAAAATCATTCGAGACGACAGGCTCAGTTGGAAAGCCACAGGCTTGCTGGTGTGGCTTCTCCATCTTTCTCCTGAGTGGAAGCTTTACCTCACCGCCATCAAAAAGTTTAAAAAAGACGGCAGTGAGTCGACCCGATCTGGCCTGCAGGAACTGATGAATATTGGATACGTGCAGGTCAAAGAAATAAGGGAAGGAGGGAGATACAAAGGAACGGAGTGGATTATTACAGATAACCCTGGAACGCTCACCAACAAAGGGATTCCACCGCGTTCGGGAAACCCGAATACGGTTACCCCGGAGGCGGCACTCCCGCGCACGGGGAACCCGCAGCTAATAAATACTAATTCAACAAGAACTAAAAATAATAAATCTTTAAATCCTGCTACTACTGCTGCTACTGGCCTGGTAGATGAATACATGTATAAGATTCAAATAAAAAATGAGGACGACCAGGCTGTGATGAAAACCATTCAGTCCTGCACAAAGGAAGAAGTCAACCTTGCCCAACAGAGACTCGGTCCGCGGCGCGGAAAATTCCCCTCCGTCATTCTCAAAGAGCTTTCTCGATTTGCAGTAGCGCTCCAGCCTGACAAACACCAGCGCCAGATCGGCGACAAGCTGACGCAAGGCAAATGGGGCGGTTTTGAGGAAAAAAACTACAGGGACGAAACGAATCCGGATGGCAGTTTTTAAAGGCAAGCAAGCAGCCATCCGGCTGCTTGCCCCATGCGCCCATCCGGGCGCCAGTCTGTAGGAGAAAGTAATGGAAGAACTCGAGCGCAAAAAAATTTATTACCGGCTGCTATTCATAATTCTGCGGGGTGATGGGCATATGGCCGCTTTTGCCAAGGCCAACCACATCACTTGCAAGCCCTCAGAAAGCGCCGTGGACGCGGCGGTACGGCTTGGTCTTGCCGTTGACCCATGGGAGGCTGTTGAATTGATTGCGGCCACCATACTGCCAGATCCCCGCCCCTTCGCCCGCGAGATCGCCGATCTTGCCCCTTCTTTTTGAAGACCAGTGCCCGGATGGGCACAGCAGCCCTCCCCGGATGGGGCGGGCTGTCCCACCCCAGCGCTGATTTCGCACCGCAGGGATTACAGACAAGAACAACCAACACAAGGAGTTTGAACATGCGTAAGAAAATCTTGCTTATGAGCGCCGTTGTTTTGGCAAATGCCAATCCAAGCGCCTTCGCTGGTTCGGTTGCGGGGAACGGAGGTGCCACGGAAATTACTCAAATCATGAACAACGCCGAACTGGTCACTTCAGTTGGGCAACAGGCTGATATGGTGGCGACACAACTCCAGCAATACATCCTGCAGCAAGTACAGACAAAAATCTCCCAGCAGAACCTTCTTCAACTGCCAACCAATCAGATCCTGCAGAACCTTGGCCCCTTTCGCGGAATGGTAGAGCCATATCTACGCACCCTAGATGTCACCAAGCAGCTGCGCGACTCGGCCATGCGCGCATCTACCCTCATGAGCGGCGAGATCAGCGCCATGGCGCGGCTGGGAATGGATCCGAGTACCTACACCGAGAAAATGCTCCAACTCGCAAAAGAGAAAGGCGGTTATTACAAACAGAGCTTGGATGACACCACCAATGCCATGCAGGACGTGCAGAAGCGCGGCGAAGCGCTGGCCATGATGCACGACCAGATTCCCGGCATCGACAGCAACATTAAAGGCATGCAGACCCTTGCCACCTCCAACATGCAAATGACTGGCGAGATGCAGAACATGAATGCGACGCTCCTGCAGATGAAGGCGCAGAACGAATCCAAAGGGATGGAGAGCGAACAGGAAAAGCAGTTGGCGCGAGAAGCCATGGCGCAACACATACAAGATGTAAAAGCGAGATATGACGCAGACCAGGAATTTTGGAAAAAAGGAGCCCTCAAATGAACTATATCAAGTCGCGCAACGCCCTGAAGCTTTTTACCCGCAAGTTTTCCCCGGAAATCCAAGCCGAAATGCGGGAAGCGGCAGAGATAAGAAGTGCGGGGGACGTGTGGGCGGGGAATCAAAAGATCGATGCGGTCCGCCAGCGCATAGCGCTTCCTAAACTGATCAGGGCGGGGGTGCTGCTGGCCTGGGGATTTTACACAGTCGCCGCCGACTCTCCTCTGCTGCTTCTGGCTGGAATCGCCGCAATGATTTCCATCCCCATCCAACTCATCGGGAGGATTTTGTGATGGAACTTTTTCAAATTCTAACGAACATCTCCAGCTCGATCGACGCGGCCGGGAAAGCAATGTCCACAAACCTGACGGACGGTAATTTTTCGACTTACGTTCTCATGATCTGCTTTGGGTTGGAAATCGCCTGGCTGCTGGTCCAGGTGGCCCTCGACGACGATGGCGGTGGAGCCGTAGCCAAAGGCATCCGCGCCATAACCATCGCCATGATCTCTTGGAGTCTGATCTTACATTGGCCGGCCGTGGCGGACGACATCACAAAAACAAGCGCTGCGGTAGTGCATAAAATCGGTAAGAATCAGGACCTGGGAAACATCGTCTCCGGCACACTGGACAAAGCGCTCCAGAACACAAACGTGGATCAGGTTTACGCCGGAGCTAAATCGACGAACTTGATTTCAAGTTTTTCGGTCGGCCAAATCTTCGACAAGTTTTTGGCTGGGTGGTTGGGGATGGTGAACGGCGGGGTGGTCGGGATCGTCGCCGCTATCTCGATTTTCATTATCCTCTTGGGCAAAATTGTTTTGTGGGTCGGCGTGGTATTCGGCCCACTATGTGTGGCCTTCGCCCCCTGGAAACCAGCGCGGAAGATCACTGAGTCTTGGGCCAGTTTCACGTTTGCCAGCATGATGTTTCCCGCCGTGGCGGCGGCGGTTTTGATCCTGTCTGGCGGAATCTTCGACGCCCTGGCTAGCATGGCCCAGAAGGCTGGCTCACAAACCTTACCTTCCACCGTTTATTCGATTGCTAGCTTGGCAATCGCAGTGGTAGGCGGAATGGTGATGTTGCAGGTACCGAGTATCACGCAGGCAATCTTCGGAAATGCGCTTGGTTTTGATTCGCCGAACCTCCCATCCGCCCAGCAGATCGCAGCTGCGGCGGCCTGATAGCATTTAAACTCCACTCCCTTTTGTCCCCGCCCCGGCGGGGATTTTTTTCGTCCTCAGTTCAAAGACTAGTTTGTTCACACCTAACCCCCACAGGGGCTGCCAGCTTTCGCCGCGTTCCGCGCCGTTGCTGGCTTTTGAACGGCAGCCGTCTGGCAGACCGATTCGCACGAAAAAAATATTTTCCTCTCCGAAAGCCCCGCCAGTCCTTGGCAGCCAGTGGCAGCCAAACGACAGAAATTTCGCAGGGCGGGGATTACATAGTGAGCAAAGAGAAAAATGCTCAGTTACCAACTGAACAGGAGCAAAGAAATGAACACCATCGACAAACTGCTGGAGCAGAAAAAAACGCTGGAAGCCAGAATCCGGCACGAGCTAAAACGCGAGCAGGAAAAGCAGCGCGCGCGCATCTATTTACTGGCCGCAGAAGCCGGAATTTCCAACCTTTCAGATGAAGTGTTGAAAGCTGCGTTTTTTCGCCTCGCAAAAGCACACCAGCAGGAAAAAGCGGGGGGCGTGAGCGATGACTGAGCCACGCGTAACCGTTCGCTTCCCTGAGTCTGAAATCAAGGCGCTTTCCCAACGTGCTGCCGCGCTGGGTGTGGGTAAAGCTGAGTACATCCGGTTTGCTGTTGGGGCGTCGATCCAGCAAGAAAAAATCGAGGACAAAATCGGGACTGCCATCGATCAACTGAGTAGCCAAATCGCAAACTTCCAAGCCCGTGAGGCGAAGCTCTGGAGACTGCTTTTGCGCTTCCAGAATGCCCCAGAAAAGGCAGTGGAAATGCTGGAAAAAATCATCGAATTACATGCAGGAGTCGAGCAATGAACAGAGCAATTCAGCATCAGGATGTTCTCAACATCAAAACACGGTTCCGCTTATTTTTTCTTTCAATAATTTTTGGCTTAGTCGTGGGTGCAGCAAGTGGCTGGCAATGGACGCACAAAGGCATGAGTACAGTCGAATCCGATGTCTTCGATATCTACACGCAGGCCTGGACATACCAGCAAACCGGCTTTGGAAATCTTTCAATCCAAAACTCTGAAAGTGGTAGTGAAGGTCTAGCAATGGTGATCCTGCCTATTGAAAAAACAACGTCAGAAAAACACCTGATCACCGCAACTGAATTCTTGAATTTTATGCATCAGCAACACCCGAAAATCGCTCAGGAGTTCGACAAAAAATCGATGCTGACATTTGTTTATCTACCCGTTGTCGGAGCGCTGGCAGGAGCAGCTTTGTTGCTCGCTTTGACTGGACTGATGCAAAAAGAAGAAAGGAACTGAAATGGAAATTTTGTTCATCGTTACTTTCGTTGCAGGACTCGTGGTGCGCTACACCGTGTGGCGTGAAGATCAGCCATGGCAGTGGGCGTGGATAGTTCGCCCGTTGTTGTGGGGTGCGCTACCTGTTGCCGCTTTCTCAACTTCTGGGAAAGGCGTCGATAAAAATGCTCTCACTCTCTTCGTTATGGCTTGGGCAACAGGTTCGGCAATCCGCTGGACCGTCAATTATTTTGGCTTTCTTAAAAGGAATAAAAACAAGGACAGCAACCGGCGCGGCGTCAACATTAAGGGCAGTCAAGATACGACAGCCTTGGGCGAAAATGACGTGGCTCGGATGATCAAAAAAGCCGGGAAAGAAACTCACGGCTATCTGGGTGGAGTGCCAGTCCCAATCGACGTAGAACCGCTCCATTTTCTCATGTCCGGCGCTCCTGGTTCGGGCAAATCCTTGGCTTTCTACCAGAGGTTGGTAAGCGCGCGGCAACGCCAACATCGGGCGATCATTTCAGACCCTGGCGCTGAGTTCTTGAAACGGTTTTGGCGCGAAGGTGATGCAATCTTCAATCCATTCGACCAGCGAGGCATCGACTGGTCGCCGTTTGCAGAAATGCGCCAGCCCTACGACGCCGATCGCATTGCAGCTTCCATGATCCCTATTCCCAATGACCCAACCAAAGCTGAGTGGAATCAATATGCCAATTCTATTTTGAGTGCTGTTCTGGAGAGATTGTTTGAACGCGACAATCCCACCAATGGCGACCTGGTTTATTACCTGACGACCGCACCAATGAGGGAATTAAAGGAACTGGTTGAAGGCAGTCCGGCGCAGCGCTTTTTTGCAAAGCTGGACTCTGGCATGTTGGCGAGCGTGATGAACATCATTGTCACCTATATCAAGCCCTATTCTTACCTCAACTCAGCTGCCGGTAAAGACGCTTTCAGTGTAAGGCGTTGGATCGAAGATGATGGCAAAGACTGGCTGTTCCTGAGCTTTCGAGACGATCAACTCCAATCCATCCGCCCCATGATTGCCGCAGTCCTGGACGTTGCATCCAGCGCCGTCCTCAGTCTGCCAGCAAGCTTTGCCCGCAGGATTTTTTTTGCAATCGACGAATTTGCAACATTGGGTCTAATCAACAGCATTGAACCGCTGCTGACAAAAGGTCGTAAATGCGGCGCCGTGGTCATGCTGGGAGTGCAGGCCATTTCTCAGCCCCGTGCCACCTACGGACGGGAAATGACGCAGACCCTTCTTTCTTGCCTGGGCACTTGGCTGGTATTGAAGCAGCCTGACGCGGACACCGCGGACTACATGTCGAAATATGTAGGAGATGAGGAAATCCGCCGTGTTTCCAGTAGTGGCAACCAGCAGGGCGGTGGCTGGCAGGAACAAATCCACCGGCAGCGCGCCGTTATCCCCTCTGAGTTGCAGAACCTTAATCCTCGCGTTGGGATCCTCAATATTGCCGGCGCAATCCCGCCTTGCTGGACCACCATTCCTATCACAAAGCTGCCCGACCAAATCGAGGCATTCCAGGACAAGGAAATGCGCCCCACTCGCTCTCCAAAGCCCTTGCCGGTAGATGCAGGCGCGGCCACTCAAGAACGGATTCCAGAGGCAGCCCCAGAGCAGGAACCGGAAACCGTCAGCAGCAGTACCGCAGCTGTGGCCACCGAGATCCAGCACGGCGACGATCCTTTTGCCGACCTGATCAATTGAGGAATACAAAATGCTATCAGTTTCCAAAATTGGTGCAGGTGCCAGCGCTAGTGCCGTGGCCAACTACCACGAAAAAGAAGGCGAAAAGGCTACAAAAGAGGACTACTACAGCGCCGAGAAGGCCGGCGTCTGGAAAGGCGAAATGGCCCGTGAGTTGGGAATCGAAGGCAAGCAGATCGAGAAAGGAGAACTGCTTGCCTCGATGCAGGGCTACAACCCGGAAACCGGGGAAGCTCTGGCCAAGAACGCAGGCGAGGCCCACAAAGCCGGCTGGGACTGCACTTTTTCAGCGCCGAAGTCGGTCAGCATGGCTTGGGCATTCGGTGACGAGAAGACCCGGCAAGCTTTGGAAGCCGCGCACAGCAAGTCGGTGGAACGCGCGCTGGCTTACACACAGAACGACACCAGAGCCTTCACAAACAAGGACAGGGCTGGAGAAAACGCTGGTGCAGCTGCCGACAAGATCCTGGTGGCAACTTACCAGCACGGGGCTAGCCGCGAAGGAGATCCACAACTGCACTCCCACTGCATCGTAATGAACATGACTCAAAGGGCAGACGGCACCACCGCCGCCCTGGACATGGACATGCGTTGGAAGATGGCAATGGGCGCGGCCTACCGTGCCGAACTGTCCGCAGAACTACAGAAACAAGGCTACCAGATCGAGCGCGACAAGGATTCATTCAGAATCGCCGATGTTTCCAAGGAGCATGAAGCCGAATTCTCAAAGCGTCGGGAACAAATCGAGAAGTCATTGAAGGAAAGCGGCCACTATGGCGCAGCAGCGGCCAGTGTGGCCGCTCTGAGCACCCGCAAGGCCAAGGAACTCACCCCGGAACAGCTGGAAGCGTCCTGGAAACAGGCCGCCAAGGAAATCGACTGGAAGAATCCTTCCACCGACCCGCAGCACCAGTCTGTGCCGGAACCAATGCCCACCCACGCCGAGTTATTGGACAAGCTGACCGTGCAGGCCAGCACAGTGACAGAGCAGCAGCTGCAGGCAGAGGTGTTCAGGGAAGCGCAGGGCAAAATGTCACTGGAAGAAGCCAAGTCTTACTTGGCCGACCTCAAGGCCTCGCCAGAGATTGTCCATTTGGAATCCTCAAAACCTTCAATGCTTCAGCGCGGCACCACGCACGACCAAGAGAACCGCTATACCTCGCGCGAGATGTGGCAGCTAGAAAAGAACATGGGTGAGCAGGCAGTGCGCATGGCCGGCGAACGCGGACACCAAGTCAAGGACACTAGCCTCCAAGCCGCCACTGCCAGCCGCACCCTAAGCGACGAGCAAAAAACAGCACTCAAGCACATCACTCAGGACAGCGGCAGGATTGCCGTGGTGCAAGGCACCGCCGGCGCCGGGAAAAGCTACATGCTGGATGCTGCCCGTGAAGCATGGGAACGTGACGGCTACACCGTCCGGGGCGCGGCCTTGGCTGGAAAAGCTGCCGAAGGCCTGGAGAAAGCCAGCGCCATTCCGTCTCAAACCCTTCACAGCCTGGCATTTGAACTCCAGCAGGGGAAAACCACTCTGGACGCCAAAACCGTGATCGTGATCGACGAGGCCGGCATGGTGGGCAGCAGACAGATGGCCGAATTGATTGATCGCGCCGACCAGGCCGGGGCCAAAGTTGTGCTGGTGGGTGATACACGCCAACTGCAGCCGATCGACGCCGGCGGCGCCATGCGATCCATCCAGGAGCGTGTTGGACGGACCGAGATGAACGAGATCCGCCGGCAGCAAACAGAAGAAGGCCGGCAGATGGTTCAAGACCTGGCGGCAGGCAGATCAGACAAAGCCCTGGAAGCCCTCGACAAAGCTGGGTGCATACGCGAGTACCAGAACCGCGACCAAGTGCGCCAAGGAGCCGCAAAAGAGCTGGTGAACGACCTCAAGGAAGGCAAAAGCGCAATCCTCTTGGCCGAAACCCGCGCCGAAGTCCACAAGATCAATCAGCTGGCCAGAGAGGACGCCAAAGCAGCCGGCCTGGTGAAGGGTAGCGACAAGCCTTTCCAGACCGAGCGCGGAGAGAGGCAATTTGCCGTGGGCGACCGCGTGATCTTCCTCAAGAACGACCGCCAGCTGGGCGTGAAAAACGGTACCACCGGAACCGTCGAGAAAGCTCAGGAGGGGCGGATCACTATCAAAACCGACGACGGCAAGACAGTGAAGGTCAACGAGTTGGGCTACAGGGACATCGATCATGGCTATGCCATGACCGTGCACAAATCCCAGGGCGTGACCGTCGACCGCGCCCACTTCGTGCCCGGTCAAATGTCGCATCGTGAACTTGCCTATGTTGCCGCCAGCCGCCACCGCGAGAGCGTCCACATCCACACCACCACCGATGCCAAAAAAGACCTGCAGCAAAGCTTCGAGAAAAGCCAGTCCAAAGGCACCAGCCAGGACTACAAGGCCAAGGAACATTTAACAGACAAACAAAAAGAAGATCACGGCAAAAATCAGCAAGTGCGCGAGAAATCTCCCCGAGTCCAGCGAGACGCCGAACTGGCGACGAAAGCCCTTGAAGCTCACAAGCGGGGCGAAAAGGCACTGGACGGCAAGAAACTGGACAAAGCGATCAAGGAAGGCAAGGCGCACATCGAGAAAGACAGCAAGGGCCGTTCCTATGTCGTCAATCACAAGGGTGGCAAGGTGCAATGCCGCGACCTCTCCAAACAAGTACGTGAAACAAAAACCGGCCTCACCACCCGCTACATCAAGACCGACAAGACGCTCAAGGTCGCCGGCATCGACACGCGCATCAAGACCGGCACGCAGATCCTCAAGAGCCAGGGCTACACCGCGCGGATGGCGTCCAACATCAAGAAGGACATCAACCAGGACAAGAAGCCTTCCAGCTGGATCAAATCACCAATCCGGCAGGTTGCGAACAAAGCGCTCACCAAAGCCGAAGGCTGGGAACGTGCCGGCAGGATCGAGAGCATTGGGGCGCGGATCAAAATGGCCGTGGAAGAACGGCAGGCCAAAAACGAGGTACTGAAAGACCTCAAAGAGCAGGCCGCCAAGGTAGCGCCAGAGAAGAAGGAAGCCGGAAAAGAAATGGATCGAGTGGAGAAGGCGAAGGAAATTAACCGCGAGATCGACAAAATCGGCAAAGAACCGGAACACCACAAACCCAATCAGGAACACAAGCACGATGGCGAACGTGAGACGGAATCCGCGAAGGAGCCGGCACCGACACCAGCACGGGAGCCGGAACGCGAGGCAGAGCGGGAACGGTAATTCATACAAATTGCATAAAAACGTCCTGTTTTTGTAGATAACAGTAATCGCTTGATCTCAGGCACATTAGATTTCGCAGGGCTGGGATTACTAAGTGCCAGCAACAAAAAAGGAGAAAAAATGAACGAGAAAACCAAATCGATCCTTATCAAGATCGGGCGTGGCTGTCACTGGATTGCCCAGGGACTGTTTGCAACATTAATAATTTTAGCGGCGCTGGCGATAGCGGCTTCAATCTTTAAATGACTCCCTTTTAACCAAACAAAAGGAGAACACCATGAACACAGAAACTGAAGATCCTGTCTTTGTCGAGCTACGCGCTTCCTTCGCCCGACAGGCAGAGGTGCGAAAGCAGGCGCTGAAGGAAGCGGAGCAGTCCGAGCGCCGAACCAAGTTTGCTCACTCGGTTGCGAAGAGTGTCCGACAAATGCTTGCCGCGAATTCGGGAGTGGCAATCCTCGGGTTTATCTCTTTTGTTTATTGGGGAATTCAGCTGGACGACTGGTTGCAGGGCAATATCCACGCCGCTTCCGACTGGCTGATCGCCCACATCAATGTCGTATTGGATGCTGTTTTCCACACCCTCCACTTATACACGCCCTTGTGGGGTGGATAAGTGGCCCCGGCCTCCTAGGCGTGGTGTGCGCCGGGCCGGGCAAGGGGCGTGGAAAACATCAAATTTCGCAGGGAATGGATTACTAAATGCCAACAACCAAAAAAGGAAAAATCATGAAAAAACTTCTCGTCCTCACCGCCGCGTCAATCGTGCTGCTGCCCGGGTGCGCCAACGTCCCAGGCAGCACCGCCGGGCTGGGTAGCGGCGATTTTAGCCGCGCTCAGGCACGACAGGTGATGAGCGTCCAGTTCGGCACAGTGCAGGCTGTCCGAGCCGTTCAGATCGAGGGCGGCCAGTCCGGAGCAGGAATGGCGGCCGGCGCAGTAGTGGGCGGATTGCTCGCCAGCCACGTCGGCACGGGACGCGGGCAGACGGTTGCCGGTTTGCTGGGTGCAGTCGGTGGAGGCATTGCCGGCGCAGCCGGCGAGAAGGCCATGACCAGGACGGCTGGGGTAGAAATCACCGTCAAGCTGGAAAACGGTCAAGCGCTGGCTGTCACTCAAGCCGTCGAGCAAGGCGAAGTCTTTAAAACCGGCGACCGCGTGCGCGTCCTGACTGGCGGCAATACGGTTCGGGTTGCTCTTTAACTCTGAGAAGGAGAATTAAAATGGACTTCATTATGGGTTTGATTCTGATGGTTGCCGGTGGCCACGACTTCATCTCCATGCCAGTTGGTTCACCAGCTGGCCAAGTGATGCAGCAATGTATCGGAAAGACGGAAATACCCGGTGCACTTACGATGGAAGGCGGACATTGGAAAATGACCGTTGACCAGCGATCCTATGACCTGGTGTCCACCTGCATGGAAAGCCAGTTAAAAACGACTTTCAACCAAAAAAAGGGGTAAGACCGTGAAAAAACTAATTGCCGCGGCTGCCCTCGCTATCGCCTCCTTCCCGGTTTTCGCCGGCGTCGCGTCCGACCTGACAAAGTGGGATGGAGAAGTCCTCTCGGTCGAAGCGTTTAACAAATGCCTGGTCGCTGAAGGGCTCCAGGAAATGTCCTTCACGCTGCACATTAACGAGGTGGAAAGTCGAAGCCAGCTGACCGACAAGGCATCCATGACCTTGGCCAAGTTAAATAAGTTGGCTACGGACAATAGCAGGCAACTGGTCGTGATCATGCCGAAGAACACCACAAAGGCAGTGACTGACCAGATCATGGCCGCCGCTCCGAACGCCAATCTCACCATGACCGGGCGTTCCGGCCAAGCCGTGTTCAAAGTCCTGCCCCTCGCCCTGGAGGACGCTGCGCGGGTTGGGCGCTGCGTCGCACAGTCAATCAGCAAGAAGGAGTGAACATGACGTTTTCCACCCTCTTCACTTACCCACACCGCAAGGGCGTGGATAAGTGAACCCGGCCTCTTTGGCGTGATGAGCGCCGGGCGGGGCAAAGAGCGTGGAAAGCATCATAAACTCAAATTATGAGAGGACCGAAAAATTGAAAATCCTGGTCAAACTTCTGATGCTCATCATCGCGGTGCTGTTCGTGTTCGCAGCCGCAAAAGCGATCATCCTTTGGCTGGCAAGGCCTGTTGTCCTTTTATACGTCCTCGCTTTTATGGCCGCATTTTTCATCGGCGGCGCAGTTCTAGCGCGGATCCAGCGGGGCGAGGTCGCTGCGCTCCAGGGCGGCATGAATAGCGTTGGTTGGCTGATGAAAGCCATCGGACGCGTATTCGCTGGAATTCTTCGTTTCGTGTTTAGTTTTGTCCGGGGGATGCATCACCATTAACTGATTCACCTGCAGTAACAACAACACCAACAATAAGGAGAAACACCATGAAAAACTCAATCCAGGCCCTTCCCCTCGCTCTTCAAATCGGTGAGGACATTTTCCAAAAATCCGAATTGCTCAACAAACGACTGCGTGAAGCAGCGCCGTTTGGGGGGATGGATGACGTGCTCCAAATGTTCCGGGAATGCCTGCCTGCCGCCGGGACCGCATGCGCAACTGAGGCCGTCCTGTGGGCTGTTAGATCCGCCATTTTGCTTACAGACATCCCGACCAAGGAGCGGAACCAGCTGTTGCGCTTCCTCGGTGGGCTGGCGCTAGAGGTCGATTCTCTACACATCCCGCCAGGAGAAACAAAGAAATGAGCCTCCGCGACGACGACACCATCATAAGCAGTATATGAATCTTAATATGCAGGGCGTCCCGGCCACGCCGGCCAGGCTTTCGTCGCCAGCGATCGAGCCCCGCAAGAGACGCGCAGGTCTCGACCCTTCGGGCTTTAATCCCTGACGCAACAGCAACAGCATGCGCAACACCATCTCGCAAAACCCCGCTCGATCGTGCCGCGCACCAAAACGGTTTTGTCAACGGGACGGCAAAGCCGTTCCGTTGGGTGCGCTGGGCCGGTGAAGCTGGCCCTGCGCCGTGGTGCTGGAAACTCGTTCTTGTTGCCGTTCACCTTTCCTGTGATTGCCCTTCAAAGCCGCCCAGTGCGTCCATGGCCGGGCAGTCGGTTAAAAGCGCAAGCTGTCGCGCCAGACGGCGGGGCTTTCGCGGCATATCCTCACCGGGCAAAAAACAAAGGCGCCCGGTTCCGGTATTCCACAACCCCGAAACCCCGTCTGTCACTCCAGCTTGCAACCGCCTAAACGCCCAGCCCTGTCCACCCTTTGTGAGGCGGCTCCGAAGGGCAGAACATCACAGAAAAGGAGAACAACCATGGCAACAAAAACCACCAGCACCACAGATAACAACGCAGGGTGTTCCCCCTGCACCCCCGAGGCTCACCAAAGGGCAGATGGGGAAAACGTGACCTGCCATGGCTGCATTAACTTGGACTCCAAAGACTGCGAGGCCGGGGTGGGCTGGTGTAATTATCATTGGCAATACCGCAGCATCGGCACCGTTCGCACTTGTGAAGGCGCGCAATTTTTCGAGGACGAGGAATAAAATCATGTGGAATTCGATAAAAAAAGGTTTTGGTTATGCCTTCGGCGGAAGGATCGGATGGGAGCTGGGCGGGCTGGTTTGGCGGTGGGTTAGCAGGCTAGTGATGCTGACAGTGCTTGGCATCGGCGCACAGTGCACCGCTCACAACTACTCGGATGGGGCAGCGAAAGCCAAGGCGCAGCAGACGCAGGCTTCAGTGGCAAAACCACACCACAGGTATGCCACCAAGAAGGCTCAGGAAGCTGGGCAGGCAGAGACAGTGCCTAATCCAGTGAACCAATAACCAATGCTTGCTCAATCTCTGACCAACACAAACAAATTACAGTCCCAGCCGGGACTGCCGGCCACGACAATCTGAGTTACCCACAAAAAATGTGGATTATTGCGCAGGATTTGTCGCGCAGCAGCTGAAATGTAAAACCAGCAACAGCATCTATTTGGAATAATGACATTGGGGTTATCGGCTTCGCTGGTAACCCCATTTTTCTTTTGTTCAATTCTTCCATTTAGGAGCTTCAAAATGCAAAAAAATAAAATCACCCTCGCTATCGTTCTTGCTTTCAGCCTGCCAACCTTTGCGCTGGCCGATAGTGTCCAGATCACGACAGGCGGCGTTTGGGGTGACCAGGTATCAGCGGCCATCGGTTCAAACAGTATTGGTATTGGAACGGGTGTAGCGCTTACGCCCGTTGGCACTAGCTCTGTTGCAATCGGTGGGCAAGCTGTAGCAGCGTCCGGCATGGGCGGCGTTACCGGCACAGGGGCAACCGCTATTGGCGCCGGCACCGAAGCCAATCTTAGCTACAGCACGGCCTTGGGCTACAGCGCGAGAACGGCAGGAACCGCCGTAGGAAGTGTGGCAATCGGCGCAGGATCCCAAGCAAACACAGCCGGGATTGTCAGCTTCGGGGATGCCGGCGTGAGCGGGGGGTTTTATGCCGCGACCAGGGAGTTGGTGAACGTGACAGCAGGCACTACCGCAAATTCAGCTGCAACAGTTGGCCAACTAAATACCGCGATTGCTGGCGTTTCAGGTGGCACGACTGACCAGACGGCGCGGAATGCTGCAGCTGCAGCGCAAACAACGGCCAACACCGCGACTACGGCGGCAACAACGGCGCAGACTACGGCCACGGCAGCAGGAACAGCCGCAGCAACCGCTCAAACCACGGCCACAGCAGCGGGAACGGCAGCGGCAACAGCGCAGACCACGGCTACAGCTGCAGGAATAGCAGCGGCCAACGCGACAGCAACGGCCAACACCGCCAACACCAACGCGACCACGGCGATCAACACCGCAAACACCGCCTACACCTACGCGCAAGGCTTGGGGAGCCGAATTGACAGCTTGGGAAGCCGGGTAGATAACCTGTCAAACCGCGTCGATGGTCTGGAAAGCGGCATTGTTGGGAGCATGGCAATGTCGTCCGCTGGATCCTCGGCGGCAATTTCTGCGCTCCGCTCGGCGCGGGGAATTGGTATGGGGGTTGGGGTTGGGAGCTACGGGGGCAGCACGGCCACGGCTTTGAGCTTTGCAGCTGCACTCCCAAGGGCAACTGTAACGACTTCATTGTCCTTAGCGGGTAAACCTGCAATGCAGATCGGAGCCGGATTCTCGTTTTAATTAACCCGGAAAGGGGGAAATCGCCTTCGGGCGGTTTTTCTATGGTTTCACCAATGCTTTCTCCTATGGTTCCACCAACCCCTACCATTTATTGTTTGGCGAGTCCGTCAATTGAAATCTGATATCCTTCTATTTGTTGGCTGCCGCTAACATTTCAATCAAAAAGGGAGAAATGGATGAAACGGTTATTAATCGGAATTTTCCTGGCACTACTTTTAGGATCGGCTATCGCAGATCAACGCCCTGATTCGGAGAGAGATACCAGAAAATTCTGTTATTACAGTGGACAGCCCTATTCTAAAGGAAGCGTTATTTTAGATCAGAGCAGTCAGAAGCTAACTTGTGTAGTCGATCCTGACAATCCAGCCACTGTCCCTCCAAATGAAAAGGAGTTGCGTTGGTTAACTGAGGCTGCGTTGAAACAGAATTTTTATCGCTAAAACGATTGGCAAACGGGCGGCAATAATCGCCGTCCGCCGCGTTGAAGCAAGGAGGTTAGATAGCCCTTTAACAAGCGTTATTTCCTATGTAATAGTGAATATTGCTCGAGGCGCACCTCCGGTTATGCCACCGGAAGGTCTTCTTGGATGCGTTCTCGGATGTCGATGTAACTCCCACGAACAATGCCATCTTCTGTTTCGGCTTCTATTCGGATTTTGCAAGGCTCTGTTATAGCAAGAGGCGAAAACGCCATCATCGCGAGGAAGGCTACCCGGCCTAAACCCGATGCAGTCCCTTGCCGGTAAATATCTGCTGATACATCCGTCACTGGCATTTCAATTTCTGCGATTAAATCATCGTTCATGTAAGCACGGATCACCAAATTCTCGAATGGACGACCGGCTGGCGTGAAGACTCGAATATGTGCACACAGCTTGGGCAGAACCGACGGGATCTTATCGACAATCATCTCGTTTCCGTAACAGCCCATAAGGGAATATTTGTTCCCCACTTCATGCCGAATATCGTCGCAAAATTGCGCCGTGACCAGGCGATTGCCGTCCATCGCCTTATCCACGAGTATTCCGTTGATTTAAGACTGCACGGAAAGTCAGCACGGCGTCTGCGCCGAGCGCTTCTGAAATCCGGGTGATCATGCCCGTACCAGGATCGACTTGGCCATGCTCTACCCGTGCGATGTATGATTGAGTGGTCCCCGCGCGCACCGCCAGTTGCGCTTGCGACAGGCCGGCAGCAAGGCGCATGGCGCTCAATGTTTCAGGCTCATCCGCATACATCTCCACCGCCAAGTTGCGGCGAGCCTCCGCAAGATGCGCGGACATTTCCGGCTCGGCCTCAAACTCGGTTAATAAGGAAGACAGGCTGGTGGTGCCAGGGAGCGGGAGAGGTCGCGCTGCACCGAATTCCCGATATACGATCTCGCAGTGGCCGCCAGCAACGGGGCTAGATAGCGCGCCAATCTGCGAGGATTCTTCTTGCAATGTCGCTGTCGAGTTCATAATCAAATTCCTCCTTGTGGACTACGGCAAACACACATATTTGCTGCGTAGCCCAGTGGTAACCATAGACCACTCTGTAATTCGTCGCGGGACAGTCAAGCGCCCGAAAGCGCCAAAGGTTCCCGAATTTTTTTGCCAGTTGCCACTGCTTTACGTTGATCCTCACGGCCCCGACTTCGTTATTCCCGTGGGTTGTGAGTTTGTCGATCACTTTCGGATCGGCCTCGATCTGCTCCAGCGCGGCTAGCACGGCAGCCGCCGCTCGAGGGTCGTCAATTTTCAGCTGGCGTAAATCATTTACCGCATGATCGTGCAGGTCGAAGTGCATTATATACAATTGTATATCAATTTACTATTACGGTTGAAATAGCCCATCCTTTAGGGAGGACTCATGAGTTTTTTCCATAATGCCACAAACATACGATCCCGCTCACCAAAGCCTTCACCATTGGTTAAACCATTGCTCCATTGGCCTCATTGTATGAATGTAATTCTTAATCCGCATGTTATCCTAATTCCTTCGCCAGATCCTCGGCTCTCGGGTGATAGTATCGTTTAAGCATACGTAAATCTTTGTGGCCGGTGACACTGGATAACTTCAAAATATTCGACAATTTCTCTGCTAGCCGGCTGGTAGCCTCGTGTCGCAGATCATGAAATCTCAAATTGTCCATAAATCCTGCCAAGGGCCTGATGCCCTTCGCCTGGCATTCTTTCTCATAATCAGATTGCGCACGCGCTACAGCGCGATCCCATGCGCCGTGGACGGCATTGGCTGTAACTGGAAACACCTTTCCGGTGATAGAGCGGGGAAGGGCGGAGAGAATAGCTAATGCATGGGTTGATAAAGGCACATCCCGCGCAGAGCCGTTTTTTGTTTCCGGGAGATGCACGAAACAACGGGCGAGATCGACGTAGCGCCATTCCAAATCTAGCAGTTCGCCGCGCCGCATGGCAGTTTCAAGGGCTAACATCACCAGCGGTTTAATCCAGGGATTGCGGGTTCCCTGTCGGTATTTCTTTCCATGCCCGGCATGATCTTCCAGTGCAGACAGTAGGGCGGACTCTTCGGCTTCCGAAAGCCGGCGATCCCGCGCTTTCGCGGGTTTCGGGCGCTCGATCAATGAAACCGGATTTTCAGATAGGTGCACCCCCCAAGCCCGGCGAGCCTTGGTAATGGCTTGGCTAATGATGTCCAACTCGCGGCGAACAGTAGCAGATTTTACAACGGTTTGACGCCGGCTAATCCAGTCCGACAGTGCTGCGCCAGATAACGCGCTCATTTTGTAATGAGCGATCTGATCGTTAAGTAGCACATTAATTCTGATGATTTCAACATCGCCGCCCTTGTGCTGCATGGCGACTTCATCGCGGTATCGGGTTAGAATTGCGCCAAGGGTATTTTTATCGGCTTCGCGACGATCGAGGAATAGGCCTTTATCCATCTCGCTTTCAATGTCTCGCGCCCAAGCTTTGGCCTCGTCATGATATTCGAAGGTCTTAGAATGGTTTGGATATCCTTTGCGCCTGATTATCGCTTGCCACCAGCCCGAATCCCGTTGTTTAATAGTTGCCATGTTGCCCCCTAAAAACTAATTCACTGTGACCGTTTTGGGACGGAAATACATTTTAATCAGTTTAAAATAGGCTGCAACCCGCGTCAATACTAGACTTTATATATTTTAAATTATGCGTTCGGGACGCAGAGGCCGGAGGTTCGAATCCTCTCACCCCGACCAGTTCATGTCCGAATCTTGATACCTGAGGCGCCTCGTTTACCGGGGTGGGGTGATGTTGATCAAACTGATACTTCTTGCTCTGGGCGTCTGGATTGTTTACCGCCTCTTCCAAAGCTATGGCCGCAGGGTCAAGCGGGAAGACGCGCCAAAAAACGAAACCGGCGAGGATATGGTGCGCTGCGCCCATTGTGGAGTGCATCTGCCGAGGAGCGAAAGCATCGTTAGTCACGGTGAGTACTTTTGCACCAATGAGCATCGCCAACTCCATCAGAAGTAATCCTTCGTCCGTCCGGCCGATTCGGTCGAGTGTCACTCTACAATGCTGACAGAATTGCTACAGGTTCGGGCCACGCCTCAACCTGAGGTGTATTGGCGCTCTCTCCGCTATTTCAATCTTTTTCGGCTGACCCTGGCCGGCACGTTTGCCGTCGCCTATACCCTGTTCGGCGTCATCAACACCTTTGGTGCTCACAATCCCTCCTTGTTCTACGCCACCAGCATTGCTTACGTGTTCTTTGCGGTGCTGATGATCGTGCCGATCGATATTCGATGGCCGCGCTTCAATCTGCTCCTGAGTGGCCAGGTGAGTGCGGATATTTTGTTTATCGTGCTGTTGATGCATGCCAGCGGGGGTATTCAGAGCGGCCTCGGGCTGCTCCTGCTGGGGCCGCTGGTAGCCACCGGCATGGTCAGCCGTGGCCGCCTGGCAATGTTCCATGCCGCGATGGCGAGCATAGCCCTTTTGCTCGAGCAGACCTATCAGGTGCTGGTGCTGGCGGGAAGCACCAAGGATTATCTGCAAACCAGCCTGACCAGCATGGGGTTTTTCGCTATCGCCGGGCTGGCCTTTGTCCTGACCAGACGCCTGGCTGTGACCGAGAATCTGGCGCAGAAGCAGAGCATCGACCTTGCCAACCTGGCCCAGGTCAACCAGATGGTGATCCAGAATATGCAGGACGGCGTGCTGGTGGTAGACGAGCAGGGCCGGGTGCGGCAGCGCAACGCCGAGGCGGAGAAATTGCTCGGCACGCCGGCGGCAGTATGGGACAAGCTGCGGCTCAACGATTATTTTCCGGCATTGTCCGGCTGCCTGCAGCGCTGGCGAGTCGATCCGCACAACGACCATTTCGAACTGGTTGCGCCGGCCACCGGCAAACAGGTTCAGGTACGCTTTACCGCGATCGGCGGGGACGAGAGGCTGGGCGCGCTGATCTTTCTGGAGGATTTGAGCCTGATGCAGGCGCGGGCGCAGCAGCACAAGCTGGCTGCACTGGGCAGGCTGACGGCCAATATCGCACACGAAATCCGTAACCCACTCAGCTCGATCGGTCACGCGACCCAGCTATTGCAGGAGGAGCCGGGGCAGGATGCGACCCATGTCCGGCTGCTGCAAATCATCCGTGACAACACTCATCGTCTCGACCGGATGGTGCAGGACGTGTTGCAGCTTAACCGCAGGGACCGCTCCACGCCGGAAGCACTAGATATGGATGCGACTTTGCGCCAGTTCGTCGAACAGTTTTGCCAGACCGAAAAAATTCCGGACAAGGTTGTTGTTCTGGACGTGGCGAAGGGTCTGACGGTAAGCTTCGACCGGCATCACCTCGACCAGGTACTGTGGAATCTGTGCCGCAATGCATGGCGCTATTGTCGCCAGCAGGAAGGCAGCATCCGCCTGCGTGCGGCGTTTGCCTGGCCCGGGAATGTTGTACAATTGGACGTGACCGATGACGGGTCCGGGGTTGGCGAAGCGCTGCGCACCCAGCTGTTCGAGCCGTTTTTTACCACCGACAGCACCGGCACCGGTTTGGGGCTTTATATTGCCCGCGAACTGTGTGAAGCCAACGGGGCCACGCTGGATTACATTGAAGCCGCGCAAGGCGGACAATTCAGGATAAGCTCTGAAAAGGAGATGTGTTGAACCGGACACCGCAAGTTTCCCGGAATAATGAAGAACAACCGCGTCGTGTGCTGGTCGTGGACGACGAAGCTGATATTCGCGAGCTGCTGGTACTGACTTTGCATCGCATGGGCCTGGAGGTTGATGCGGCGGCCAGCACGTTCGAGGCGGAGCAATACCTGCACAAGAACTACTATAATCTTTGCCTCACCGACATGCGTTTACCAGACGGGGATGGCCTTGGTTTTCTGGAATATGTGACCAAGAATTATCCCGGCAAACCGGTGGCGGTGATCACCGCCTACGGCAGCGCGGAAAACGCTGTCGCCGCGCTCAAGGCGGGCGCATTCGATTATCTTTCCAAGCCGGTATCGTTGAACCAGCTGCGCGCTTTGGTTAACTCCGCGCTCAAATTGCCCAGCCCCAGTCAGTCAAGAAAAATAGAAGAAGGCCAGGCCGCCGCCAGCCAGCCGGCGTTACTCGGCAATTCGCCGCTGATGCAGCAAACCCGCCAGATGATAGCGAAGCTGGCGCGCAGCCAGGCGCCGGTCCATATCACCGGGGAATCGGGCAGTGGCAAGGAGATGGCGGCGCGGCTGACCCATCTCAACGGCCCGCGCGGCGATGGCCCGTTTGTCGCAGTCAACTGCGGCGCGATCCCCGAGAACCTGATGGAAAGCGAGTTCTTCGGTTACAAGAAAGGCGCTTTCACTGGCGCAAACCAGGACAAGGACGGTTTTTTCCAGGCGGCCAGCGGCGGTACCCTGTTCCTCGACGAAGTCGCGGACCTGCCTTTGCCGATGCAGGTGAAACTGCTGCGCGTCATCCAGGAAAAAATGGTGCGCAAGGTGGGGGCCACTCAGGAAGAGCCAGTGGATGTGCGTATCATCAGCGCCACTCACCAGGATCTGGCGCTATGTGTGGAAAGCGGGAAATTTCGTCAAGACTTGTTTTACCGGCTCAACGTGATTGTGTTGAAGATGCCGGCTCTGCGCGAGATCTCTGACGATATCCCGCTGCTGGCCGGGGAGATACTCAAGAAAGTGGCGTGTCTGAACACCGAGCCGCCGAAATTGAGCCTGACAGCGTTGAAGGAACTGCGGGAGTACGATTTCCCCGGCAATGTACGCGAGCTGGAAAACATCCTCGAGCGGGCGATGGCGCTGACTACGGGTGGCGAGATAGGTTGCGAGGATTTGCAGCTCGTGGTGAAGCCGCCGAAGGATATGGCGCAGATGAAAAGCTTGCCGCTGCAGGAATACCTCGATGCCGTGGAAAAAGCGGCGATTCTGGAAGCGTTGGATAAAACCCGTTTCAACAAGACCGCAGCAGCCAAGCTGCTCGGCATCACCTTTCGGGCGTTGCGCTACCGACTGGAACGGCTGGGGATGGATTAGCAATGGGGAATGAGTGATGGGGAATTGGATAAATTTTCTGCATCACCCATCACCCCTCACCCCTCACCCCTCACCCCTCACCCCTCACC
>NZ_DATKTK010000053.1:0-30915 GCF_035531155.1 Sulfuricella sp.
CAGCTTGGCCTGGCCGGTTTCATCCATGGCACGCTTCATGGCGTCATACACCAGCGGGATCACCTTTTTGGTCGGGCAGAATACCTGGTTGCCTTGGGGTTCATCGTTCTTGATGAAATCGCCACCCAGCCAGAACTGGTACGCGGCCTTGGCAAACGGCTCGGGACGCAGACCCAGCTTGGGCTTGATGATGGTGCCGGCGATGTAACCACCGTTAACGCGGGGGCGACCCAGAATGTCCCACAGGTCGGTGATGTCCTTGGCCGGGCCGTCGTACTGGCGCAGCATGGACCAGGGGACATAGAAATCCTGCATCTGCAGATGCTTCACATCGCCCATGCCCTGGTTGTTGCCGATCGCCAGCGTCAGGAACGACACCAGCATGGCGCGGCCGTCGGTCACGTTGCGGTCGAACAGGTCATTCGGGTAAGCGACCTTCATCACACCCTTGGCTTCGTCGATCTCGTACACCAGTGCGTCCACGCCCTTGGTGAAGTCGTCTGTGGTGGAAACTTCCACGTTGGTACCGGTGGAGGATTCGGCGGCAATGTGTGCCGCTACTTCCAGGTACCCATAGCCAGTGGCTGGCTGCATGTGATAAGCAACGAGTATGTGCTTGTCACCCTTGATCAGGTCTTCTTCTTTCAGACTCAGATCGGCGTAACGATTCGATTGATCCATGAATGTTCCTTCGCAAAAATCCGTTAATGAATGAGCTACTGGATACCACTATACGAATGATCTACCATAAATAATATTAAATAATTATTATGATAACGATTAGTAAATACTTATGACTTATCGGCAGTTAACCGGGACAGTGCCTCGCGGTATTTCTCGCCGGTCCTGGCGGCTACTTCAGCAGGCAGCTCGGGCGCGGGGGGCTTCTTGTTCCAGTTGATGCTCTCCAGCCAGTCGCGCACATACTGCTTGTCGAAGCTGGGAGGGTTGGCGCCGGGCGCATACTGGTCGGCCGGCCAGAAGCGGGAGGAGTCCGGCGTCAGCGCTTCGTCGATCAAGTACAGCTTGCCGGTGTCGTCCTGGCCGAATTCGAACTTGGTGTCGGCGATGATGATGCCCTTGGTGAGCGCATACTCCGCCGCTTCCTTGTACAGGGCAATGGCGGCGTCGCGCACTTCGGCGGCAAGCGCCGTGCCGAGCAGCACTTCGGCCTTTTCCAGGCTGATGTTCTCGTCGTGAGCGCCCACTTCGGCCTTGGTCGACGGGGTGAAAAGCGGCTGCGGCAGCTTGTCGGCTTCTCTCAGGCCGGCGGGCAGGGGGATGCCGCACACGCTGCCCTGGGCTTTGTATTCTTTCCAGCCCGAGCCAACCAGGTAACCACGCACGATGGCTTCGATCGGCAGCGGTTTGAGACGGCGCACCACGCTCGCTCTGCCCATTACCTGATCGCGTTCTTCGGGCGCCACCACCGATTCCGGCGCGACGCCGGTTAGCTGGTTGGGCAGGATATGGCCGAGCTTGGCGAACCAGAAATCGGAAATCCGGGTCAGTACCTCCCCCTTGCCGGGAATCGGGGTGGGCAGCACCACGTCAAAGGCGGACAGACGGTCGGTGGTGACGATCAGCAGGTGTTCGTCGTCCACTGCGTAAATGTCGCGCACTTTGCCGCGGTTGAGCAGGGGCAGGCTGTTGATGCTGGAATTGAAAAGGGGGGCGGTCACATTGCTTCCTTCGTGGTTTACGCTAAACCTGGGATTTTACTGGAAAACCGTCAGGTTGTTCCATTTCGGAATGAACGGGCATAAGATAAGCAATACATTATTCAAAAAAACATAAGTAAATATTATCGTTAAAACGGTATACACCACGAATGACACGAATGTTCACGAATAACCAAAAGTAGGCGCCTCCAGGCGACACGAATGGTTAGAGACAATCATCGTGTCGCCAAACAGGTGAATCAGGCTGCCCATGCTAACTAACTGATTATTCGTGAACATTCGTGTTTCATTCGTGTAAATTCGTGGTTAATCGTTTTTTATAGGTTAAAAGCTTTCTCCAGGATTATCGCTCAGCCATGCTACACGTCACTTTACGCCAGCTCCAGGTATTCGAGGCCGTTGCCCGCCATCTCAGCTTTTCCCGCGCGGCCGAGGAACTGCATCTGACCCAGCCCGCGGTTTCCATGCAAATCAAGCAGCTCGAGGAGAATGTGGGCTTGCCCCTGTTTGAGCAGATCGGCAAGAAAATATTTCTTACCGATGCCGGCAAAGAGGTCTACCACTACAGCCGCAGCATCGCACAGCAGCTGGCCGAGGCGGAGGCGGTGCTGGGCGAGATGAAGGGCCTGAAGCGCGGCAAGCTGAACATTTCCGTGGTCAGCACTGCGAATTATTTCGCGCCGCAGCTCCTGGCCCTGTTTTGCCAGCGCAACCAGAACGTCACGTTGAGCCTGAACGTGGTCAACCGCGAGGTGCTGATCAACCAGCTTGCCCATAACGAGATGGACCTGGGTGTGATGGGGTTGCCGCCGGATGGCCTGGACATCGATGCCGAGCCCTTCATGGAAAATCCCCTGGTGGTGATCGCCCCGCCGAGCCATCCTCTGGCGCGCGAGCGAAACATCCAGCTACCCCGGCTGGCACAGGAAACCTTCATCGTGCGCGAGCAGGGGTCGGGTACGCGCAGTGCGATGGAGCGGTTTTTTGTCCAGCATAACCTGAAGCTCTCAACCGGCATGGAAATGAGCACCGACGAGGCGATCAAGTAGGCGGTGCAAGCCGGCATGGGCCTGGGCATTGTTTCCATGCTCACCGTAGCGCTGGAGCTCGAGACCAAACGTCTGGTCGTGCTCGATGTGGATTCCTTTCCCATCCGGCGCCACTGGTTCGTGGTGCACCGCAAGGGCAAGCGGCTTTCAACCGTGGCCCAGGCATTCAAGGCGTTTCTGCTGCAAGAGGCGGCGCAGGTGATGCAAACGGTAAAGCCATAAAAAAGGCGGCCGAAGCCGCCTTTTTTGCGAGAAGTAAAACGCTTACTTAACCACGGCTTTCAGTTCGCCCTTGGTGTACATGGTGGCAATGCGGTCGAGCATGATCGGTTTGATCTTGTCGGCCTGACCGGCGGAACCGAAGGCTTCGAAGCGTGCCTTGCAGATTTCCTTCATGGCCTTGGTGGCGGCAGCGTAGAATTTGCGCGGATCGAAATCCTTGGTGTTTTCCGCCAGGTACTTGCGGATCGAGCCGGTGGAGGCCATGCGCAGGTCGGTGTCGATGTTTACCTTGCGCACGCCGTGCTTGATGCCCTCGACAATTTCCTCGACGGGCACGCCGTAGGTCTGGCCCATGGTGCCGCCGTAATCGTTGATGATCTTGAGCCATTCCTGCGGCACCGAGGAGGAGCCGTGCATCACCAGGTGGGTGTTGGGGATGCGGGCGTGGATTTCCTTGATGCGGGAAATTGCCAGCACGTCGCCGGTGGGCGGACGGGTGAACTTGTAGGCGCCGTGGGAAGTGCCGATGGCGATGGCCAGGGCATCCACGCCAGTGGCTTTGACAAATTCTGCGGCTTCATTGGGATCGGTCAGCAGTTGATCCATGGTCAGCACCCCTTCCGCGCCGTGGCCGTCTTCCTTCTCGCCATGGCCGGATTCGAGGGAGCCCAGGCAGCCCAGCTCGCCTTCGACTGAAACGCCGACAGCATGGGACATTTCCACTACCTTGCGCGTCACCTCGACGTTGTATTCGAAGCTGGACGGGGTCTTGCCGTCTTCGTGCAGGGAGCCGTCCATCATCACGCTGGAGAAGCCGGAGCGGATGGCGTTGATGCACACGGCCGGGGAAGCGCCGTGATCCTGGTGCATGACGACTGGAATGTGCGGGTAGGCTTCGATGGCGGCCTCGATCAGGTGGCGCAGGAACGCTTCGCCGGCGTATTTGCGCGCGCCGGCGGAGCCCTGCATGATCACCGGGCTATTGCACTCGTCGGCAGCCTGCATGATGGCCTGGATTTGCTCCAGGTTGTTGACGTTGAACGCCGGCAGACCGTAGCCATTTTCCGCGGCGTGATCGAGAAGTTGACGCATGGATACTAATGCCATAATGCCTCCTGCTAGTAAGTAATATAAATGTGCTTCTGGGTTAATCGGTACGCTACTGGTTGGTTGTTTTCCGGCTCTCGCCCACTTTGACGATTTTCATGGTGTTGGTGCCGCCGGATTTGCCGATCGGTTCGCCGATGGTGAGGATGATCAGGTCCCCGTCCCTCACCGCGCCGCGGCGACGCAATTCATCTTCGGCCTCGTGCAGCACCTGCTCGCGCTCCTGCGTGGCGGGCTTGAAGTTGACCGGGTAAACGCCGCGGAACAGGGTGAGCTTGCGGCGCGTGGCCACATCGGGGGTGAGCGCATAGATCGGTACATCGGGATTGACCCGCGACATCCACAGGGCGGTCGAGCCGGATTCGGTCAGGGCGGCGATGGCCTTGACCTGCAAATGGTAGGCGGTGTACATGGTCGACATGGCGATGGATTCGTCCACCCGGTTGAACTGCATGCTCAGGCGACGCTTGCTGAAGCCGGTCTCGTATTCCTTTTCCGCCGCGATGCACACCCGGTCCATGGCCGCCACCGCCTCGACCGGGTATTGTCCGGCAGCGGTTTCGGCCGACAGCATCACTGCATCGGTGCCGTCGATCACCGCGTTGGCCACGTCGGAAACTTCCGCACGCGTCGGGATCGGGCTGCTGATCATGGATTCCATCATCTGGGTGGCGGTGATGGCGAGCTTGTTCTTTTCCCGCGCCTTGCGGATCATGCGCTTCTGCAAGGCGGGCACTGCGGCATCGCCGACTTCCACGCCGAGATCGCCGCGCGCCACCATGATGGCGTCCGAGGCGTCGAGGATTTCGTCCAGGTTGGTAATCGCCTCGGCGCGCTCGATCTTTGCCACCAGCATGCTCTTGCCGCCAGCGGCCAGCATCAGCTTGCGCGCCAGCTGCATGTCGGCGCCGTCGCGCGGGAAGGATACCGCCAAATAATCGGCCTTGAGCGCAACGGCGGTCTTGATGTCTTCCTTGTCTTTCTCGGTCAGTGCCGAAGCAGAGAGCCCGCCGCCCTGGCGGTTGATACCCTTGTTGTTGGACAGCACGCCGCCCTGCTTCACGGTGCAGGAAATTTCATTGCCACGCACTTCTTCCACCCACATCACGATGCGGCCGTCGTCCAGCAGCAGGGTGGTGCCGCGGCTGACGTCGCGGGGCAGCTCTTTGTAATCGAGGCCGACGCGCTCCTGGTTGCCCAGTTCGCAGTCGCTGTCGAGAATGAAGCTGTCGCCGTTATTCAGGGTGACTTTGCCATGCTCGAATTTGCCGATGCGAATCTTCGGCCCCTGCAGGTCGACCAGAACGCCGACCGTCTTGCCGCGGGCACGCGCCAATGCGCGCACCGTTTCGGCCAGCTGGATATGATCCTCGGGCTTGCCGTGGGAAAAATTCAAGCGGACGACATCCACCCCGGCCTGCAACATGCGGTTGAGCACTTCCTGATCGCTGGAGGCGGGGCCAAGGGTGGCGACGATTTTAGTTTTACGTTGCATATAGTTTAAGTGCTGAGTCCCGATAAGGCAGTCCTGAGTCCTGGGTCCTGGGTCCTGAGTAAGCGTACTCAGGACTTGGAACTCAGT
Organism: Sulfuricella sp.; assembly: GCF_035531155.1. Lineage (NCBI taxonomy): Bacteria > Pseudomonadati > Pseudomonadota > Betaproteobacteria > Nitrosomonadales > Sulfuricellaceae > Sulfuricella > Sulfuricella sp. The sequence goes on from NZ_DATKTK010000053.1 coordinate 5,643, forward strand.
ACTCAGCATTATTGTTTAGCGCGTTGCTCCAGAATTTCCACGGCGGGCAGCTTTTTGCCTTCGAGGAACTCCAGGAAGGCGCCGCCGGCGGTGGAAATGTAGGACACCTTGTCGTAGATGCCGTACTTCTGGATGGCGGCAATGGTGTCACCCCCACCAGCGAGAGTAAATGCCTTGGTTTCGGCGATAGCCATGGCGATGGCCTTGGTGCCTGCGCCGAACTGGTCGAACTCGAACACGCCGACCGGGCCGTTCCATACCACGGTGCCGGCCTTCATGATGATGTCGACCAGCTCCTGTGCGGATTTGGGGCCGATATCGAAGATCATGTCGTCATCCGCAACGGCGCCGGCATCCTTGAGGACGGCGGGCTCGTTGGCGTCAAATTTCTTGCCGCATACCACGTCGACCGCGATCGGGATGGTGGCGTTGCGGGCGGTCATTTTCTTCATCAATGCCTGGGCAGTGGGAACGAGGTCGTCTTCACACAGGGACTTGCCGACATTCTTGCCGGTGGCCTTGAGGAAAGTGTTGGCGATGCCGCCGCCAACCACCATCTGGTCCACTTTCTCGGACAGGGCCTCCAGCACGGTCAGCTTGGTTGAAACCTTGGAACCGCCGACGATGGCGACCATCGGGCGGGCCGGGCTGAGCAGGGCCTTGGTCAGTGCATCCAGTTCTTCGGTGAGCAGGATGCCGGCGCAGGCGACGGGAGCGAACTTGGTGACGCCGTGGGTGGAGCCCTCTGCACGGTGGGCGGCGCCGAATGCATCCATGACGAAAATATCGCACAGCTTGGCGTACTTCTGCGCAGTCTCGTCGACGTTTTTCTTCTCGCCCTTGTTGAAACGCACGTTCTCCAGCAGCACCAGCTCGCCGTTGGCGACGTCGAAGCCGCCATCGATCCAGTCCTTGATCAGGCGTACGGGCTTGCCGAGTTTTGCGGACAGAACGTCGGCGACCGGCTTGAGCGAGTTTTCCTCGGAATTTTCGCCTTCGGTGGGGCGGCCGAGATGGGACATCACCATCACCTTGGCACCAGCCTTGAGGCAATGCTCGAAGGTCTTCATCGACGCGGTGATACGGGCGTCGGAAGTGACTTTGCCGTCCTTGATGGGCACATTCAGATCGGAACGGATCAGGACGCGCTTGCCCTTGAGGTCCAGATCGGTAACACGAATTACGGACATGGTTTGTTCTCCAGTAAAATTAAGGTGTAAGGGATAAGTGGGCTTATGCCTTACAGCTCAGGGTTACAGTGAGGGGTGAGGAGTAGAAGCGGAGGAAGGCTTTGATCTCTTCACTCCTATCCCCTTACTCCTCACTGATCCAAATTACTTCGCTACGTGCTGCACCAAACGCAGCATGTTGCAGGTGTAGCCGTACTCGTTGTCGTACCAGGCCACGACCTTGACGAAGGTGCTGTCGAGGGCAATGCCGGCTTCGGCGTCGAAGGTGGAGGGAGCGCTGTTGCCGACGAAGTCGGTGGACACCACTTTCTCATCGGTATAGCCCAGCACGCCTTTCATTGCGCCTTCTGAGGCGGCCTTCATGGCCTTGCAGATGTCTTCGTAGGAAACTTCCTTGTTCAGTTCCACGGTCAGATCGACCACGGACACGTCGGAGGTGGGAACGCGGAAAGCCATGCCGGTGAGCTTCTTGTTGAGCTCGGGGATGACCTTGCCGACGGCCTTGGCCGCGCCAGTCGAAGACGGAATGATGTTTTCCAGGATGCCGCGGCCACCGCGCCAATCCTTCATGGACGGGCCGTCAACGGTTTTCTGGGTGGCGGTGGCGGCGTGTACGGTGGTCATCAGGCCGCGCTTGATGCCCCAGTTGTCGTTCAGCACCTTGGCAACGGGAGCCAGGCAGTTGGTGGTGCAGGAGGCAGCGGAAACGATGGCTTCGCCGGCGTACTTGGTGTGGTTCACGCCGTACACGAACATCGGGGTATCGTCCTTGGAGGGAGCGGACTGGACGACTTTCTTGGCGCCGGCCTTGATGTGCGCCTGGCAGGATTCGGTGGTCAGGAAGAAGCCGGTGCAGTCGATCACGATGTCGGCGCCCGCTTCGTTCCACTTCAGGTTGGCGGGGTCACGCTCAGCCGTCAGACGAATTTTCTTGCCATTAACAACCATGTTGCTGCCGTCCACGGAGATATCGCCGTTGAAGCGGCCATGCACGGAGTCGTACTTCAGCATGTAGGCCAGGTAGTCAGGTTCGAGCAGGTCGTTGATGGCGACGATTTCGATGTCTTTGAAGTCCTTTGCTACAGCGCGGAACACCATGCGGCCGATGCGGCCAAAACCGTTGATACCCACTTTGATTGCCATGTTTATTTACTCCTTAAATAATTTGGTAAATCTTCAACCGCAAAGGCGCGAAGGCGCAAAGAACCCTTACTCTCTGCGTCTTTGCGCCTTTGCGGTAAAAGTTTTTTTACAGAATACCCTTTGCAGTATTGACGACGTTCTCGACGGTGAAGCCGAACAGCTTGAACAGTTCGCCAGCCGGAGCGGATTCGCCGAAGCGGTTCAAACCGACCACTGCACCCTCGCCGACATACTTGTACCATCCGTCGGTCACGCCGGCTTCGATTGCGACGCGCTTCACGCCCTTGGGCAGAACGCTGTCCTTGTAGGCCTGGTCCTGCTTGTCGAACACGTTGGTGGAAGGCATCGACACCACGCGGGTTGCGATACCCTGCTCGTCCAGTACTTTCTTGGCATCCATCGCCAGTTGCACTTCCGAGCCGGTAGCGATCAGCACCACTTTGGGCGATGCAGCGTCGGCCAGCACGTAGCCGCCCTTGGCGATGTTGGCGATCTGCGCGGCATCGCGTTTCTGGAAGTTGAGGTTCTGGCGGCTCATGATCAGGCTGCTCGGGCCGTCATTGCGCTCTACGGCGGCTACCCAGGCCACGGCGGATTCCACCGTGTCGCATGGACGCCATACCTGCATGTTGGGGATCATGCGCAGGGTTGCGGTTTGCTCGACTGGCTGGTGGGTCGGGCCATCTTCGCCCAGACCGATGGAGTCGTGGGTGAACACGTAGATCACGCGCTGCTTCATCAGGGCGGACATGCGCAGCGCGTTGCGGGCGTACTCGGAGAACATCAGGAAGGTGCCGCCAAACGGCAGCAGGCCGCCGTGCAGAGCCATGCCGTTCATGATGTGGGACATGCCGAACTCGCGTACGCCGTAGCTGATGTAGTTGCCGGTGCTCTTGCCCCTGACGTGGTGGCAGCCTGTCCAGTTGGTCAGGTTGGAGCCGGTCAGGTCGGCGGAGCCGCCGAGGAACTCGGGCAGCGCCGGGGCCAGGCCGTTGATGCAGTTCTGAGAGGCCTTGCGGGTGGCAACGGTCTCGGCCTTCTCGTTGGTCTTGGCGATGAAGTCTGCAGCATGCTGTTTCCAGTTGGCAGGCAGTTCGCTGGCCATGCGACGCTTGAATTCGGCGGCTTCAGCCGGGAAGGCGGCTGCATATTCGGCGAACTTGTTGTTCCACAGGGTTTCGAGGCCTTGTCCCTTGGTGCGGCAATCCCAGCCTTCGTACACGTCTTTCGGGATTTCGAACGGCGGGTGATTCCAGCCCAGGTTTTTGCGGGTGTCGGCCACTTCAGCGTCGCCCAGGGCGGCGCCGTGTACGTCGTGGGTGCCTTCCTTGTTGGGTGAGCCTTTGCCGATTATGGTCTTGCAGCAGATCATGGAAGGCTTGTCGGTAACGCTCTTGGCCTGCTGTACAGCGGCTTCGATGGCTGCCGGGTTATGACCATCCACATTGGCGACGACGTGCCAGCCGTAGGCTTCGAAACGCTTCGGCGTGTCGTCGGTGAACCAGCCTTCGACGTGACCGTCGATGGAAATGCCGTTGTCGTCCCAGAAGGCGATCAGTTTGCCCAGGCCCCAGGTGCCGGCCAGTGCGCAGGCTTCGTGGGAGATGCCTTCCATCAGGCAGCCGTCACCCATGAATACATAGGTGTGGTGGTTGATGATTTCATGGCCGGGCTTGTTGAATTCGGCTGCCAGCAGCTTTTCCGCCATGGCCATGCCGACGGCGTTGGTGATGCCCTGGCCGAGCGGGCCGGTGGTGGTTTCGACGCCAGGGGTGTAGTTATATTCGGGGTGGCCCGGAGTCTTGGAATGGAGCTGGCGGAACTTCTTGAGTTCACCGATCGGCAGATCGTAACCCGTCAGATGCAGCAGCGAATAAATCAGCATCGAACCGTGGCCATTGGACAACACGAAGCGGTCGCGGTCGAACCACTTGGGGTTGGCCGGGTTGTGGCGCAGGTTATGGTTCCACACCACTTCGGCGATTTCCGCCATACCCATGGGCGCACCGGGGTGGCCGGAATTGGCTTTCTGCACAGCGTCCATAGAAAGGACGCGGATCGCGTTCGCGAGGTCTTTACGAGTTGCCATTCTCTGTTTCCTTTTTCTGCTAAGGGCTATTCAAACCTACGATTATTACTCACGAGCCGGACTCAGGGCAATAGCAGATTTTTATTGCCCCAAAAAGATTTTCTTATAGATAAAAGATATAAGACTTGATGGATGTCGGTGAAATCGAAGGGCGGCGCCGGCTTGCCGGACTATTGCCGTGCCCGGATCCAGGCTTTCCAGGCATTGAATAAATCAGGGTTCAGCGCAGCGATGACGGAACGCTGCCAGAGATCGCCGGCCCCGAAATCGTCCTCGGTCAGCGTGCACATGGAGCCGCCTGCCTCCGCCAGGATCAGCGAGCCGGCAGCGTAGTCCCAGAGTTTCTGCCCGCCATGCAGGTAAAGATTGAGGCGGCCCGCCGCCACGTAGCACCAGTCGAGCGTGCTGGCACCGAAGTTGCGCTGGGAGGCAAATGGCGGCGACGCCACCAGCTGCTGCGCCAGATTCGGTTTGAGGCGCTTGAAGTCGATCGCCGCCATGGCATGGCGGAATTCGGGCGCACGCTCCTTGATCGGCATCGGTTCGCCGTTGAGGAAGGCGCCCTTGCCCCGCTCCGCCCAGAACATTTCATCTGCCACCGGGTCGTAGACCACGCCCAGTACGCTCTGTCCGCCACGCATCAAGGCTACGGAGACCGCGAAATAAGGCAGGCCGTTGAAGAAATTGGAGGTGCCGTCGATCGGGTCTATGCACCATAGTCCATCCTCTCCGGCGCGCCACAGCGCTTCTTGCTGCTCCGGCAGCATTTCCTCGCCCAGCACCGGGTAATCGTGGATCTGCTTGAGCGCCGAAACCAGCGCGGTCTGCGCGGCGATATCCGCCTCGGTGAAAATGCTGCCATCGATCTTGCGCTGGTGCGCAACCTTCAGGTAGCGCGGCATGATTTCCTGCTGCGCGACCTTCTTTACGGCATCGATGACGGATTGGAGCATGGTTGTTCCAGTGATGGGCGATGGGGGAAGGCACCCATTACCCATCACCGTTTACTCATTTCCATTTGATCGAGCAGCCCATGCTCGGGATCTGCTCCGCCGGCCCCTTGCCGGTCAACGCCACTTCCCTCATTGCTTCGAACAGGTCGCGCCGGGCATCGGAGGGCGCGGCTTCCTTGCGCGAAGCATCGAGCCGGCCGCGGTACTGCAGTTCCAGATCGGCGTTGAAGCCAAAGAAGTCCGGCGTGCACACGGCGCCATAGGCTTTCGCCACTTCCTGGCTTTCGTCCCACACGTAGGGGAACGGGAAGGCGAATTCCTGCGCCACCTTTTTCATGTTGTCGAAGGAGTCTTCCGGGTAGTCGGCCGGGTCGTTCGACATGATGGCGATGGTGTTGATGCCCATCTGTTGCAACTCCCGGCAGTCGCGCACGAGGCGGTCGCGAATCGCCTGGACGTAAGGGCAGTGGTTGCAGATGAACATCACCAGCAGACCTTTGGGTCCGCGCGCAGTGGCCAGGTTGTAGCGTTTGCCGTCCACCCCTGGCAGGTCAAAATCCAGGGCCTTCCAGCCGAAATCGCAAACCGGTGTCTGCAAACTAACCATAGTTTCGATACTCCTGCTTGATTGGTGCCAATTAAATTTAGTTTATCATGAGCGCAACTTATATGAAGTGCGGAAAAAATAGATGACTACTCCCCGCTTTTACTGCCCGGAAATTTTAGCCCAAAGCGGCGCAGCGGAGCTGCCCGAGCAGGCCGCGCACCATGCCGCGCGGGTGTTGCGGCTGCAAGCCGGCGATCGGGTTACAGTGTTCAATGGGCGGGGCGGGGAGGGCGAGGCGCGCATCACCGACATCGGCAAGCGCAATGTCACGGTGGAAATCGTTGACTGGCATGACGTCGAGCGCGAATCGCCGCTGCAGATACTGCTGGCCCAGGCGATTTCAGCCGGGGAAAAAATGGATTTCACCTTGCAAAAGGCGGTGGAGCTGGGCATAGGCAATATTCAGCCACTGGCGAGCGAGCGCAGCGTGGTGCGGCTGTCGGGCGAGCGGGCGGAGAAGCGCGTGGCGCATTGGCAGGGGGTCGTTATCTCCGCCTGCGAGCAGAGCGGCCGCAATCATGTGCCCGAAGTCGCTCAGATTCGTCCAATGCTGGATTGGCTGGGGCAGCAGGATGAACCGGGATTACGCTTGATGCTGTCGCCTGTTGCCGAAGTCGGATTGCGTGACTTACCCAAACCCACCGGTAATATCACCCTGCTGATCGGCCCTGAAGGCGGTCTTTCCCCGGCGGAAGCCGAGGCGGCACAGCGTTACGGCTTCACCCCGGTGCGGCTGGGCGCACGCGTCCTGCGCACCGAAACGGCGGCGCTGGCGGCTTTGGCGGCGATGCAGATGCTGTGGGGCGATTTTTAAGTGCCAAGTCTATCAAGCCCTGAGTACGGGTTGGCGCTGGGTGAAGGGATTGGGGTACACTTTGCCCTTGCGATGGAATGCTTTGATTTAATAACGGATTAGCTTTCGATGCCTGTCGGTACTCAGCACTCAGAACTCAGGACCCATTTTGTGGCGTGGTTTCGCTCGGCCGCGCCCTATATTCACGCCTTTCGCGGCAAGACTTTCGTTGTCGCTTTCGGCGGCGAGGTGGTGAGCGAAGGCCAGTTCATTGCGCTGGCGCACGACATCAACCTTCTCAACAGTCTCGGTGTACGGCTGGTGCTGGTGCATGGTGCCCGGCCGCAGATCGAGGAGGAGCTGACCGAGCGCGGCGCGGCGATCCGCTATGCTGGGGGAATGCGCGTCACCGACGATGATGCTCTGAAATGTGTCAAGGAGGCGGCCGGCACGGTGCGGGTGGAGATTGAGGCGCTGCTTTCCATGGGTCTCGCCAATTCGCCGATGGCGGGCGCCGATATCCGGGTGGCCAGCGGCAATTTTGTCACTGCCATGCCGATGGGGGTGCTCGGCGGTGTGGATCTGATGCACACCGGTGAAGTGCGCAAGATCGATGCAACAGGCATCCGGCGCAGGCTCGACGCCAACGAAATCGTGCTGCTTTCGCCGCTCGGCTATTCGCCCACTGGCGAGGTGTTCAATTTGTCGCTGGAAGATGTGGCGACTTCCGCCGCGATCGCGCTGGATGCCGACAAGTTAATTTTCCTGATGGACACGGCCGGGGTTGCCGGTGAAAACGGGGATTTGCTGCGTGAACTGACCACGGCGGAGGCGGAAGCGATTCTTGTCCCCACCGCCGCGCTGCCGACGGATGTGGGCTATTACTTGCCCTGTGCGGTTCGTGCCTGCCGCAAGGGCGTGGCGCGGGCGCACCTGATCAGCCGCCATATCGATGGCGCATTGCTGCAGGAACTGTTTACCCATGAGGGCATCGGCAGCATGGTCAGCGAAGAACCGCTGGAAACCCTGCGCGATGCCACGATCGACGATGTCGGCGGCATTCTCGCGCTGATCGAGCCGCTGGAAGCCGGCGGCATCCTGGTGCGGCGTTCGCGCGAGCTGCTGGAAATGGAAATCGACCGCTTCTCCGTGCTGGAGTACGACGGCCTGATCATCGGCTGTGCCGCGCTGTATCCGTTTCCGAAAGAGAAGGCGGCGGAGCTGGCGTGCATGGCGGTGCATCCGGATTACCGCGGCGCCGGGCGGGGTGAGGCATTGCTCGAATACATGCAGGTCAGGGCGCTGGGCAAGGGCTTCAAACAACTGTTCGTGCTCACCACCCGCACCGCGCACTGGTTCCTGGAGCGCGGCTTCACCGAGGCCGGCGTGGACAAGCTGCCCAAGGCCAAGCAAGGCCTCTACAACTACCAGCGCCGCTCCAAGGTGTTCATGAAAAAACTGTAGATCATTTTCTTGCAATAATTTAAATGCAATCTTAAGCAACACTATTTTGAACGGAGTAATGAAATGGCAAGAACAGTGAAATGTGTAAAGCTTGGTCGAGAAGCAGATGGGCTGGATTTTCCGCCCTATCCCGGCGAACTCGGCAAGCGGATTTGGGAAAATGTTTCCAAGGAGGCCTGGGCGGCTTGGCTCAAGCACCAGACCATGCTGATCAACGAAAATCGCCTCAACATGGCCGATCCCGCCGCGCGCCAGTACCTGGCGGAACAGGTGGAGTCCTACTTCTTCGGTGCCGGAGCGGATACGGTGTCTGGTTTCGTGCCGCCGAAGCACTAGAAACGAGTAATGAGCAATGGGTGATGAGTGATGAGTGATGGTCGAGGGTTTTTATCGCCCATTACCCATTACTGTTCGGTTCGCCCGGCTTCAGGATAACCGCCCCCATGACCGGTTTGCACGCTCAGGAATACTATCTCAACCGCGAACTTGGTCAGCTTGCCTTCAATCGACGCGTGCTGGCGCAGGCCGAGGATCACCGCAACCCGTTGCTGGAGCGGCTGAAGTTCCTGTGCATCGTCAGCAGCAACCTGGACGAGTTTTTTGAGGTCCGCGTCGCCGGACTGAAGGAGCAGATCGCCCTCCATGCCACGGCGACAGGGCCCGACGGCATGTCGGCGCTGCAGGTGTTCAAACGGGTTACCGAGCAGGCGCACGAGATGGTTGAGCAGCAATATCGGCTATTGAACGAGGGGATCCTGCCCGAGTTGGCGCGCCACGATATCCGCTTTGTGCGCCGTACCCACTGGCACGATGGCCAAGGCGAATGGATCAAGGATTTTTTCTTTCGCGAGTTGATGCCGGTGCTTTCCCCGATCGGCCTCGACCCCGCCCATCCTTTCCCGCGCGTGCTGAACAAGAGTCTGAATTTTGCCGTCGAACTGGAAGGCAAGGACGCTTTCGGTCGTGCCTCCGGCGCCGCCATCGTGCAGGCGCCGCGATCATTGCCGAGGGTGATCAAACTGCCGCCGGAAGTGGCCGACTGCGAGCATGGTTTCGTTTTTCTCTCCTCGATCATCCACGCTCATGTCGGGGAGCTGTTTTCCGGCATGGAGATCAAGGGCTGCTACCAGTTCCGCGTCACCCGCAATTCCAATCTGTTCGTTGACGAGGAAGAGGTCAAAAACCTGCGCGAAGCGCTGCAAGGCGAGCTGCCGCAGCGCAATTTCGGCAACGCAGTGCGCCTCGAGGTAGCTGACAACTGTTCGCCGGAAATGGCCACCTTTCTGTTGGGGCAATTCGGTCTGAGCCAGGAAGACTTTTACCGGGTCAACGGTCCGGTTAACTTGGTGCGGCTGATGCAGATTCCGGACCGGGTCGATCGGCCCGATCTCAAATATTCGTCCTTTATTCCGAGTGCCCCGCCAGAGGTGGCCAAGCAGCCTGACATGTTCCAGGCGATCAGAAGTGGCGATATTCTGCTGCACCAACCCTTCCAGTCGTTTGCGCCGGTCGTCGATTTCATCCAGCAGGCGGCAGACGACCCCAACGTGCTGGCGATCAAGCAGACCATCTACCGCACCGGTACCGATTCGGCGCTGATGGAGGCGCTGATCAAGGCGGTGTATAGCGGCAAGGAAGTCACCGTGGTGGTGGAGCTGCTGGCACGCTTCGACGAGGAAGCCAACATCAACTGGGCGGGGCGTCTTGAAGAGGCGGGCGCCCATGTGATGTACGGCGTCGTCGGCTACAAGACCCACGCCAAAATGCTTCTGGTAGTGCGGCGCGAGGAAGACGGATTGCGCCGCTATGTCCACCTCGGCACGGGCAATTACCATCCGCGTACCGCCAAGCTGTACACCGATTTCGGCCTGTTTACCTGCAACGAGGAGATCGGCAGCGATGTCAACGACATCTTCATGCAGCTTACCGGCCTGGGCAAGGCGAGCAAGCTGAACCATCTGTTGCAGTCGCCATTCACTCTGCACCATAAAATGATGGAGTCGATCCGTACCGAAGCATCTCATGCGCGCGCCGGCAAAAAGGCATTCATCGTTGCCAAAATGAACTCCCTGCTCGAGCCGCAGATCATCAGCGCGCTGTATGACGCGTCCAAAGCCGGGGTCAAGATCGACCTGATCGTGCGCGGAGTGTGCGCCCTGCGGCCGGGGATTTCGGGCGTTTCTGAAAATATCCGGGTGCGTTCCATCATCGGCCGCTTCCTCGAACACTCACGCATTTTTCATTTCTACAATGGCGGCGCACACGATATCTATCTGTCCAGCGCAGACTGGATGCAGCGCAACTTTTTCCGCCGGGTCGAAGTCTGTTTTCCGGTGCTGGATGCGAAGCTGAAGAAGCGCGTCATCAAGGAAGGGCTGGAGCCCTATCTCAAGGACAACTGCCAGACCTGGGAAATGGATGCGGAGGGCAATTACCGGCGCAAATGTCCGCGCAGCGGCAGCAGGATTGTCTGTGCCCAGACGCAGCTCATGCAGGAGCTGTCGCAGCCGCTGAAGGGGTGATGAGTAATGAGTAATGGGTGATGAGTAAGCAGATTTTACCCATCACCCATCACCCATCACCCAGACAGTCATACTGCTGTCACAATACCGGCTTAGCATCTCTCGCATATGATGAAATATGCGAGAGGAAGAGCGATGCAGAATACTCATTTCGGATTTCTCGGTGGTTCTCCGGGAAGAGCGAAGTTTCAGGCAAAGGCTGCCAGCCACATGGCCATGGCATCTCCTGTGCCGCCGATGCGGGATGCCGAGTGCCGTTTCGAATCAGCGGTCTGGGATGAGAACCAAACGCAGGCGCGCCAGTGGTTGCTGGAAATCATAGCACAGCGCCGACTAACCGCCTTGTTTCAGCCTGTTGTCTTAATGGGCAATGGCGGGATAGCCGGTTACGAGGGACTGATTCGCGGGCCTTCCGATACCCCCTTGCATTCGCCCCTCAATTTGTTCCGCGCCGCAAATGAAAATGGACTGGCCGTGGAAGTGGAGCACCTGAGCCGCCAAGTGGTGCTGGAAAGCTTCGTCCGGCTGAACCTGACCGGCAAGCTGTTTCTCAACGTCAGCCCGGAATGCCTGTTGCAGCGCAATGCCAAGCATGGCGAAACGCTGGGCTACATCCACAATCTTGGATTGAGACCGGATCGGGTTGTTATCGAGTTGACGGAGAACCAGCGTACCTATGACTATAATTTGTTGCGCGAAGCGGCGAAGCATTACCGCGCCATGGGGTTCGAAATCGCCATCGATGATCTGGGTGAGGGTTTTTCCAGCCTGCGCCTATGGTCGGAGCTGCGTCCCGAATACGTCAAGATAGACATGCACTTCATCCAGGGTATCGATCAGGACCCGGTGAAGCTACAGTTTGTCAGCTCAATCCAGCAGATCGCGGAGAAATCCGGTACCCGGGTCGTTGCCGAGGGCATCGAAACCGAGGCAGAGCTTCGGGTGATCAAGGATTTGGGTATTGCCCACGGCCAGGGTTATTATATCGCCCGCCCCAGCGGCCAGCCGGTCATGGCGCTTCCTGCCGAAGTGGTCAAGGCGTTGGAAAAAACGATTGCTCCCGGTCTTCCCCGGAGCTGCAGGGCCAGCCATAAGACAGTTTCAGTACTCAAATTGTTGCGCGAGTGCCAGGCGGTGGCGCCGGATACTTCCAACGACGTGGTTTATCAAATGTTCATCGGCGACCCCGAACTGCAGGCCTTGCCCGTTGTGGAAAACGGCTCGCCGGTTGGCCTGATCAACCGAAACGCACTGATCGATAAATTGGCCCGCCCCTACCGGCACGAGCTGTTCGGCAAGAAACCCTGCACCCTGCTGATGGATACCGCTCCGCTGATCGTGGAGAAAGACATGAGTATCCAGGAATTAAGTCACATTATTGTGGAGGCGGACCGGCACCACCTGTCGAACGGCTTCATCATCACCGATCACGGGCAATATCTCGGCATGGGAACCGGTCACGATATGGTGCGGGAAATCACCCAGATGCAGATCAGTGCCGCGCGCTATGCCAACCCGCTGACCCTGCTGCCTGGCAATGAACCGATCAACGAGCAGATCGCCCTGTTGCTGCAGGGCAGTGCAGAATTTTGTGCCTGTTATTGCGACCTGGATCATTTCAAGCCGTTCAATGACGTCTACGGCTACCATAGTGGCGACGACGTCATCCAGCTCACCGGGAAAATACTCTCCGAAGTGTGCGACCCGGACCAGGATTTCATCGGTCACATCGGCGGCGATGATTTCATCATCTTGTTTCAAAGCGCAGACTGGGAAGCCCGTTGTCAGAGGGCCCTGGACCGTTTTGCGAATGCCATTCTGGAATTATTCAGTGCCGAGGATAGGGCGCGGCAAGGTTATATTGCCAAGGACCGCCATGGCGAAGAAGTGTTCTATCCGCTGACCAGCCTTTCCATCGGTGCCGTGCAGGTCGAGCCCTGCAAACAGGCTTCGCACCATAAAATTTCGGCTGCGGCAGCCGAAGCGAAAAAACAGGCCAAGGGGATTCCCGGCAACAGCCTGTTTATCGAGCGTCGTGCCATGTGTTCATGAAAATGTGAGCTATGGACGAAGCGCTGTTTTATGCTGACGCAGCAATAACAATAGACTTGTCTTCACGACCTTGAATATGACCAAAAAACTGATCCGGACTTCGCGGCCAGCCGATTTATGCCCGACTTTACCTGAAGAGGACGACAAGAACCTGTGCGTCATCCACGAGGCGATCGTAGGCACTTTCGGCCTGCCACCTGACAAGCTGTTCGTCAGCATCAAGGGTGACCCGACCCTGCGCGAAACCGCGTCGCTGCGCCCTCGTCAGGAAAGCCGGATCGATCGTGAAGCGGGAAAGGTACTGGAAACCTGCGAATGGTTGCTGCGAAAAACCGGCTGTTTCAGTATCTACGTCGGCTTCAACAGCAGCGAGGTGCGCACCGAGTCGGTGTTTAACCCGTTCAATTATGAGATACACGATGCCATCGCCCTGATCCAGCCGGGCTATGTGGAGCGCCACTTCGTGCAAGTCCCCTATCAGAAAAAAATGAAAATCATCGGCCGTGTGCGCAAAACGGTGCAGACCGGTCCGCTGCGGGAATACCTGCCGCCCCACTGGCGTACGCTGATGGATCGCCAGCGCGAGGAATGGAAACCGATGGCGAAAAAGGACATCAGGCAGGTCGTTCAGTCGCTCAACCGCTTGCGCGGCATCGAGGGCTTCTATCTGCGCAACGCCGCAATTTCCCTGAGCCAGTGCATCGTGCGCGCCTCCTTCAATTGCGATGGAACCTATATCGTCGCCGCAGAGTATTTCCCCCAGTTCGTGGAAGAAAACACCCCCTGATTTCCGTTTGGAAATTAGGGGGTGTTTCAGTGCAGGCTAACCTGCGCAGCAGGTTATGTCGGAGCTAAAATATAGCAAATGGCGAGGGGTTTCAGTGCAGACTAACCTGCGTAGCAGGTTATGTCGGAACTAAAACACAACACAAGGTGAGGTGTTTTAGCCGTTCTTCCCCCGCACGAACGCCTTAAATTGCTCGGCCGGTAGCGGTTTGCTGAAGTAATAGCCCTGCACTTCGTTGCAACCCTTTTCGCGCAGAAATGCCAGTTGCCCTTCGGTTTCCACGCCCTCGGCAATGGTTTGCATGCCGAGGCCACTCGCCAGGCTAATGATGGCGCTGACGATGGCCCTGTCTTCCGGGTCTTCGCTAATGTCGTGGACGAAAGATTGGTCGATCTTGAGCTTGTAGACCTGGAAGCGCTTGAGGTAACTGAGTGAAGAATAGCCGGTGCCGAAGTCGTCGATCGACATGCGGATGCCGCGTTCGTGCAGATCATCCATCACTGCGATGGCACCGAGCGGGTCTGCCATGGCGACACCTTCGGTCAGCTCCAGTTCCAGATACTGTGGCGGCAACTTCATTTCATCGAGAATCTGCGTGACCAATTCTGGCAGATTGTGATGGCGGAATTGCACGGATGAAAGATTGACTGCGACGACCATTGGCGGGAGGCCGGCATTCATCCAGGTCTTCATCTGACCCACTGCAGTGCGCAGCACCCATTCCCCGATGGGTAGAATCAGTCCGCTATCCTCCGCTATGGGAATAAACTCGGCCGGCGAAATCGTCCCGAGCTCGGGATGCTGCCAGCGCAGTAGCGCTTCCGTTCCGATGATACGCCCGTCCTCCAATGACACCTGAGGCTGATAGTGAAGTCGCAATTGGTCGCGCTCCAGCGCGCGGCGGAGCGCGTTTTCCAATTGCAGGTTTCGGGCTGAACGCGCCTGCATTTCCGGGGTGTAAAAGCAGTACTTGTTGCGGCCCTCCTGTTTTGCGCGGTACATGGCAACATCTGCGCGCTGCGAGAGCGCCTCAAGATCCTCTCCGTCGTTGGGATAGATGGTGATGCCGATGGAGGGGGTGACGACCAGTTCATGCTGTTCAATCTGGCAACTTTGCGCGACCACCGCCAGCAGCTTCTTCGCCACATGCGCAGCACCATTGGCATCGGCGCCCGGTAACACCAGAATGAACTCGTCCCCGCCCTGACGCGAAACCGTATCTTCATCGCGCACGGCGGATTTCAGGCGTTTTGCCACCTCGATCAGCAACTGGTCGCCGATGCGGTGCCCTAGCGTGTCGTTAATATTCTTGAATTGGTCGAGATCGAGGAATAATACCGCCAGCGGGGTGTGGGTGCGCTGAGCCATGCTGATGGCGTGGTTGATGCGGTCAGTGAAAAGCGCCCGGTTCGGCAGTCCCGTCAGCACATCGAAGTGCGCCAGCCACTGGATGTGCTCCTCCGCCTGCTTGCGCGCTGCTTCGCGGGCGAAGTTGTCCAGTGCGTAAGAAATATCTGCCGCCATTTCAACCAGCAGCTTGCGCACGTCTTCGTCAAAGGCATTGACCTCGTCGGCATACAGGGTGAAAGCGCCGATGGCCACTCCGTTATGGAACAACGGCAGTGCGGCCGAGGCAAGAAAATCCAGGTGCGCTCCGCGCTCGTGCCACTTCGCGGCGACCGGGTCATGCTGGAAATCCTGGCACCAGAACGGTTGATTTTCGCGGATGGCGGTACCGGTCGGTCCGTGCCCGAACGGGCTGTCGCCATCCGCGGAGATTTCGATGCCGGCCAGATACGCATCGGCGCCATTGCCGAAACTGGCTACCGGGCTGACTATCCGGCTGTCGGGGTTGACGAGGCCGATCCATGCCATCTTCAATTCGCCGAACTGCACCGCCGCGCGGCAGGTTTGTCGAAATAGCTGTTCTTCGCTGGTACAGCGCACGATGGCTTCGTTGCAATGGCTCAATGCGGCGTAGAACCGGGACAGCCGCTGAATTTTGACTTCGTTTGCCTTGCGCTCGGTGATGTCGCGGCTGATGCCGACCAGCCCCAGTATTTTGCCATCCGCGCCACGGAATGGGGTCTTCAGGGTGTCCAGCAATGTCCTTCGTCCGTCCGGGTAAATGATCCATTCTTCATTACTGACGGCATGCCCGGTTTCCAGCATGATCCTGTCTTTATCCCGGAAGGATTCTGTCGTTTCATGGTCGAGGGAATCGGTTTTGCCGATCAGCTCGCTCTCCGGACGCCCCGCGTACTGGACGAAGGCTTGGTTGCAACCGAGATAGGCGCCATTCAAATCCTTGAAGAAAATCAGATCGGGCGTCGAATCGATGACGCCGCGCAATAATGCCTTTTCATGGGCGAGTGCATCCAGCATGCGATTGAAATCACGCGCCAATACATCCACTTCGTCCTCGCGCGGAATGTTGGCGCGCACTTCGTGGTGCCCGCGCCCTACCTCGCTGGTGACGGCCATGAGGTGATTGAGCCGCTTCAACAACCCGCGCGTCAGGGCCAGCGCAACCAACACGACCAGCAGTACGGCAATCAAGGCGAAGCCCAGCCAGATAGGGGTAAGTCGGCGCAAATCGGTATTTGCCGAGTCCCGTGTCAACGCCACGCGCGCCCAGCCCACATGGCGATTTCCTGCCATCACCGGCACTGCGACGTCGATCATGTTGTGCTGATCCGCCAGAATATGCTTGTCGGGAACAGATTTCAGCAAACCAAGGCTGATGGGATCGCTGATGAACAGGTTGATTTCGTCGGTCCGGGTAGAAGCGAGTACTTGACCATTTAGCGTAAGGATAAAGGCGCGCTTCAAATCGACAGTGCCGGACAAACCAGACACGACCTCCTGCAGCCCGGCCAAATCATTCGCCAGCACCCAGGAGGCACTGCTTTTTGCCAAGACATTGGCCAGTGCTGTGGCATGTACTAGGCTTTCACGATAAAGCGTGTCACGTTGCTGGTTATACTGAACATAACCTGAAGCAAGCATGAAAACGAGTGCCGCAGTACCAAATCCGATCATCAATTGCCGCCGGATGGATTGTTGCCAATGGGCGCGAATCGCTTCAGGCAACCAGCGGATTGAAGACGGAATATTCATCGTTCAACCGGGCGCACTGATCTTGAAAATACTTCGAGATAATCACGCACCGGAGCATAAGTTGCGTCTGAGGCGGGTTCGAAGCGAGAAATCGGTAGCCGTGCCAGCATCTTTCTACCTTGCGCGCTGTCATTCAGGCCAAACAGGGCAGTTGCGAATTGGCTGGCCAGCGCTGGCGGCACATCTTGGCGCACCACCCAACCGTTGTTGGGCAAGGTTTCCGTCTGCCATTTCACTTCAAGCTGGTTGGCTTCGGCGGGGTGTTCGGCGCTAAACGTCAGCCACGGCAAGGGCCAGGTCGCTCCTGCCGCCGCATGCCCACGCAGCACGTTCATGATGGATGATTCTTGCGAGCCCACATAAAGATTTTCAATGTCACGGTTCACGTCGATGCCGTGCGTGTGCAAGTAATATTGGGGCATCATGGTCGCCGCCAGCGCCGTGGGTGCCGGATAGGCAACCTTTTTGCCCTTGAGATCGCTCACCGCCCGAATGCCGCTGTCCTTGCGCACCAGGATGATGCCGCGAAAATTGCCGTCATCCCCCATTTTCCCGAACACCCGGTAGCCATGTTTGAGGGATAAAACCGTTTGATAGGAGTTGGGCATCGCGAAATCGAAGCGCCCACTGTAGAGTTTTTTGTCGAATTCCTCGTAGTTGCGCGAAGCTTCCAGTCTGAAATGAACACCGGGGATGGCGGCCTCGATGTATTCCAGTATCGGCCCGTATGTCTCCATCAATCGCTGCGGGCTGTGCAGCGGATGAATGCCGACTACATATTCTTTTACATCTGCCTGGGCTTGATGACTAAAGCTGGGCTCATAACTGGCGTCCGGTGATTTTCCACAGGCGGCCACCAGCAGCACGGCAATCAATGTTCCCCAATCCCTCATTCGCATCGGCTCATGACGAAATATTCAATCATACTCGCATCCAAACGGCCACAAAATGTGCTGTATCTAAATTAGGGGAGCGCTGATATTTCCAGTTTCACCCCGGCGCTTTTCCATTCCTTGGCTTCATTTTCCAGTGCGGTTTCGGTAAGAGGGTTCCGGATGAGCCAGTTCTTGCTCATGGCGAGTTCGAAGCCGGAGTCATGCCACCCCAGCTGGATCTCCGGCAGCTCGAAATCCATGCGGCTGCGGTAGAACAGCACCGCTAGGCGCAGGGCCAGAATCTGTGCCCAGGTATCGTTGTCCGGCAAAAGTTGCGCCGCCTTGTTCAGCGAGCCGCGTTGGGCGAGGACCAGGCGCGCGAGCTGTGCCTGCTCTTTTTTGGAAAACCCGGGCATGTCCGCGTGTTCGATGATGTAGGCGGAATGCTTGTGGAAACCGCTATGCGCGATGGAAAGTCCGATCTCGTGCAGGCGCGCGGCCCAGGACAGACGTTTCAGCGCGGCCTCCAGATCGAGCGGCTGTGCGCCCGCCAACTGGCGCAACAGATCGATGCCGAGCTGCCCGACATGCCCGGCCTGCACCGGATCGACGTGATAGCGTCGCATGAATTGCCGCACCGTGGTTTCGCGCATGTCGTGGCGGTGGAAGCGGCCCAGCAGGTCGTACAGCACGCCTTCCCGCAACGCAGTGTCAGCCACGCTCATACTGGTGATGTCCAGTTCGGCAAAAATCGCCGCCATGATGGCGAAACCGCCGCCCAAAACGGGCACCCGGTCTGGGCGCAGGCCGGCCAGTTGCAGTTTGTTGCAATCGCCTGCCTTGAGCATGGCGTCGCGCAGCTTGGCCAATCCTTCGGGGGTGATGCCGTTGTTGCTGTAGCCATTGGCATGCAAAATCTCGGCCAGCGCCTTGGCGGTGCCGGAAGATCCCACGGCCTGCTGCCAATGGGCGGCGGAAAACTCGCCGCGGATGGCTTGGACTTCGGCGCGGGCGGCAAGGTCCGCCTGCTGAAGGGCACTTTTGCTGATTTTTCCGTTCGGAAAGAAACGCTGGCTATAACTGACGCAGCCCATGTACAGGCTTTCCATTTGCTGCGGTTTCAGGCCGGTGCCGATGATGAACTCGGTCGAGCCGCCGCCGATATCCACCACCAGGCGTTTATCGCTCGAGGCCGGCAGGCCGTGGGAAACGCCGAGGTAGATCAGGCGCGCTTCCTCGCGGCCGGCGATGATCTCGATCGGGAAACCGAGTGCGGCCTCGGCCTGCTGCAGGAATTCCTGGGCGTTTTTGGCGACGCGGAAGGTGTTGGTGCCGACAGCGCGTACCGCGTCGCGCGGCAGTCCACGCAGGCGCTCGCCGAAGCGGCCAAGGCTGGCCAGCGCACGATTGCAGGTGTCTTGATCGAGGGTGTTATCCGCACCCAGTCCGGCGCCAAGTCGGACGGTATCTTTCAGCGAATCCAGCGGGTAGATCTGGTCGTCCACCACTCGTGCGACTTGCAGCCTGAAGCTGTTGGAGCCGAGATCGACCGCCGCGACGGTGGCGTACTTGCGCACTGATGGGCGGCCTTTATTCCACTTCGCGCTCGATTTCCTCGAGTGAGGTGTGGCGTACGTCCTTGCCCTTGACCATGTAGACCACGTATTCAGAC
The DNA here is from genome assembly GCF_035531155.1 of Sulfuricella sp. Lineage (NCBI taxonomy): Bacteria > Pseudomonadati > Pseudomonadota > Betaproteobacteria > Nitrosomonadales > Sulfuricellaceae > Sulfuricella > Sulfuricella sp. Next base: position 24,910 of record NZ_DATKTK010000053.1, read on the forward strand.
ATGTTCTTGGCGTGGTCGCCGATGCGCTCGATCGCCTTGGCGGCGAACAGCACGTCGAGCGAGGTGGAGATGGTGCGCGGGTCTTCCATCATGAAAGTGATCAGGTGGCGCATGCAGGAGCTGAAGGCATCGTCTACCAGCACGTCCTGGCGCGGCACCTGGACCGCAGTGCCGATGTCGAGCCGGGCGAAGGCGTCGAGCGACTTGCGCAGCATTTCCAGCACGATGCCGCTCATCATCGTGATTTCGGTGAAGCGCGGCGTGGACAGTCGGCCGGACTGGTAAATCAGCTTGCTCATGCGCGCGATTTTTTCGGCCTCGTCGCCGATGCGCTCCAGGTCGGTGATGGTCTTGATCACCGTCATTACCATGCGCAGGTCACCGGCGGTGGGCTGGCGGCGCGCGATGATGTGGGCGCAGGCCTCGTCGATTTCCACTTCCATGGCATTGACCTGCAGATCCTTGGCGATGACGCCGTCGGCGAGGTCGAGCTTGCTGTTGATCAGTGCTTCGATGGCGTTGACGATCTGTTCCTCCACCAGGCCACCCATCTGCAGCACTCGAGAACGCACGGTTTCCAGCTCGGCATCGAATTGCTTGGAAATGTGTTCATGCTGCATGGTGTATCTCCCTCTTGTTCATTCTCTCAAGTATACGCGCCGATTGTGACAATTTCGTTGCCGATGGCAATCAACCCGGATATTTCATAAATTCGCGTGATGATCGCGCAGGATTTTGATTGATAGGGAAGTTTTGCGAAGGAGCGGTGTAGTTATTCATACACCCGACCGAGTAAAATCTTTCCTATCAATCATAAAGACCAGCGAGGGCGCGCGTCAATTTATGAAACATCCGGGTTAAGCCGTCAGCGTCCTGACCCCTGCGCTGGTGCCGAGCAGTAGCACGTCAGCCGGCCTCCGCGCGAACAGGCCATTGGTCACCACTCCGGCGATCTGGTTGATCTGGGTTTCCAGTTCCACCGGGTTCATGATTTGCAGGCCGTGCACGTCGAGGATGATGTTGCCGTTGTCGGTAGTGTAGCCCTGGCGCAGTTTTGGCTGGCCACCGAGCTTGACCAGCTCGCGGGCGACGTAGCTTTGCGCCATGGGGATCACTTCCACTGGCAGGGGGAAGTTGCCGAGCATGCCGACCAGCTTGGAGCCGTCGGCGATGCAGACAAATTTCTTGCTGCAGGCGGCGACGATCTTTTCCCGCGTCAGCGCCCCGCCGCCGCCCTTGATCATGTGCATGTGCGCGGTGATTTCGTCGGCGCCGTCGACATAAACCGCCAGCTCGCCGGCGCTGTTCAGGTCCAGAACCGGGATGCCATGGCTTTTCAGGCGCTGCGCGGTCGCTTCGGAGCTGGCCACCGCGCCGTCGATGCGGCCCTTGATTTTGGCCAGTTCGTCGATGAAGTAGTTGGCGGTGGAGCCGGTGCCCACGCCGATGATGCCTGCCGGCACGTATTCGATGGCGGCACGCGCGGTGGCCTGCTTGAGTTCGTCTTGAGTCATGTTTCCAAATCCTTATTTTTAAATTCTCATACTAGGTCGAATTATTGCAGGATTTGACGGATTAAGAAATACGCCGGCGGTCGCAAATCTTCTGGTTTCGGTTAAATCCTGTTAACCTTGAAAAAATTAAATTATTCGAAATATCATGCAAAACGACTACCTGGAAAAAATACTTACCGCCCGCGTTTACGACGTGGCCATCGAAAGCCCGCTGGAATTCGCGCCGAACCTGTCACGCCGCATCCAGAATGTGGTCATGCTCAAGCGCGAGGACTTGCAACCGGTGTTCTCGTTCAAGCTGCGCGGCGCCTACAACAAGATGGTGCAGCTTCCTGCCGCGACGCTCAAGCGCGGGGTGATCACCGCTTCGGCCGGCAACCATGCCCAGGGTGTGGCGCTTTCCGCGCAGCGCCTGAAGTGCGAAGCCACCATCGTGATGCCCGTCACCACCCCGCAGATCAAGGTCGAGGCGGTGCAGAACCGTGGCGCCCACGTGGTGCTGCACGGCGACTCCTACAGCGACGCCTATGTCCATGCCATGGCCCTGGCGAAGGAACGGAAGCTGGCCTTCGTCCATCCCTACGATGACCCGGAAGTGATTGCCGGGCAGGGCACCATCGGCATGGAAATCCTGCACCAGCATCCGGACCCGATTCACGCCATCTTCGTCCCGGTTGGCGGGGGCGGCCTGATCGCCGGTATTGCCGCTTACGTGAAGCGCCTCAAGCCGGAGATCAAAATCATCGGCGTCGAGCCGGTCGACGCCGATGCCATGTACCGCTCGCTGAAGAAGAAGGAGCGCGTCACCCTGGCTCAGGTCGGTATCTTTGCCGACGGCGTGGCGGTCAAGCAGGTGGGGGAGGAAACCTTTCGCCTCTGTCGCGAACTGGTGGACGAAGTCATCCTGGTGGATACCGATGCCATCTGCGCCGCGATCAAGGACGTGTTCGAGGATACCCGCTCGATCCTCGAGCCGGCCGGGGCGCTTTCCATCGCCGGAGCCAAGCTGTACGCGGCGCGTGAAAAGCTGAAGAACAAGACGCTGGTGGCAATCGCCTCCGGCGCCAACATGAACTTCGACCGGCTGCGCCATGTCGCCGAGCGCGCCGAGCTGGGCGAGCAGCGCGAAGCCGTGCTATCCGTCACCATCCCGGAAAAACCGGGCAGCTTCAAGGCGTTCTGCGCTCTGCTGGGGACGCGCAACATCACCGAATTCAATTATCGTTATTCCGATTCCGGCGCGGCCCATGTGTTCGTCGGGGTTCAGGTACAAAATCGCGGCGAAACCGAGAAGCTGCTGGCGCTGCTGGAACGCAAGGGGCTCCAGCCGGTGGACATGAGCGACAACGAGATGGCCAAGCTGCATGTCCGGCACATGGTGGGCGGTCATGCTCCCCAGGCGAAAAACGAAATCCTCTATCGCTTCGAATTCCCCGAGCGCCCCGGTGCGCTGATGAAGTTTCTCGACAGTGTGGGCCAGAGCTGGAACATCAGCCTGTTTCACTACCGCAACCATGGCGCCGACTACGGGCGAGTGCTGGTGGGAGTACAGGTGCCGCCGCAGGAAAAGCCCGCCTTCAAGGCCTTTCTGAAGCGTCTGGGCTATCCTTATGTGGACGAGAGCAAGAACCCGGCTTACAAGTTGTTTCTCGGCTAAGGGCCTGCTTGATTTAATAAAATGGCGATTAACCACGAATGGCACGAATGTTCACGAATAAACACGAATAACCAAAAGTGGGCGCCTCCAGGTGAATCTGGCTGGAAATTCTAACCAACTGATTATTAGTGAACATTCGTGTTTCATTCGTGTGAATTCGTGGTTAAAAGATTTTGCTTGATTTAAATCATGGAGGGCTCATGCCGCCCATTGCTATGATGCCTGTTTTTGAGGGCGGTAAAATGCAACGGACACTGAAATTCCTGGCGGCGGCAATGCTTTTGTTCCTGTCCGGCCATGCCGCAGCTTCTTTTGACAGCTCCGTCCAGGCGCTGCCCGCCAGTTATGCCGGGGATGACATCAAGAAGTGGTATGGGGAAATTTCCGCCTCCGCACCGGTTGATGCGAGCATCAAGGAGGAGGTGTTCGCCTTTGCCGTCGATCTCGACGCCGGCCCGAATTTTTCCCAGGAATACAACACGGCAAGCGGCAGGCTGGAACTGCGCTACAACATGGTGTTCAACCAGATCGCCGAAGGCTGGAGCTGGGATGAACTGGCCAATCCCGATCAGCGCGACTATTACCACTCCAAGTTTCTCCCCCTCGGTTTCGAAACCGCCTCCAGGCACGCGCCCGAAGTGGTGGAGCTCTACCCCGGAAAAACGGTGGAAGTGAAAAACCAGTGGCGCTACGAATACTTCCTGGCCTTCGACAACCTCTACGATTTTTACGAGCGCAAGGTGGACGACGATGCCGGCTTCGACGCTGGTATTGTGATGAAAGCTGAGGAAGCGAAAAAGCTGACGGAGGGCAAGACCGTTCGCATGCTGGCGCTGTGCCGGCTCAAGCCGCCCTACCATACCGAAAGCAACACCTTCTGGAAAGCCACCTTCGCGGAGCCGGTGGATTACACCCTGAGAAAGCGTTACCTGATGGGGGATCTGCTCGAAGTGTGGTTTTACGACAGCGCCAGCGGCAAGGTGCTGGCCAAGGTCCGGCAGCGCTGAATTACCCTAAAAACTGCAGTTCATTAACCGCAAAGACGCGAAGGCGCAAAGAACACAAGGACATAAAGCCCATCTGGCATTCACCTATCTGGGGACTGGGCAGATTCAGATAACACATTGTTTTTGCGAGTTGGGCGACAAGTCGCCCATCCCTGCCTACCCCGTTTCCTTCGCGTTCTTTGCGTCTTTGCGGTTCAAATGCTTTTTTTAGGATTACTTCACCCACACCGTCTTGATGTTCACGAATTCGCGGATGCCGTGGTAGGACAGCTCGCGGCCGTAGCCTGATGCCTTGATGCCGCCGAACGGCAGGCGTGGGTCGGATTTGACTGTGCTGTTAATGAAGCAGCAGCCTGCTTCGATCTCTCGCGACAGCCTTTCCGCGCGCGCAGCATCGCGGCTCCACAGACTGGCACCCAAACCGAAGCGGGTGTCTTTGGCGATTCTGAGGGCGTCCTGTTCGTCACGGGCGCGGATTACGGTGGCGACTGGGCCGAACAGCTCCTCGTGATAGGCGCACGCTTTCGGCGTGACATGGTCGAGAATGGACGGCAGGTAATAGGCGCCCTCCCCGGCGACCGGTTCGCAGCCCAATAAAGCTTGCGCTCCCTGGGCGATGGAATCCATTACCTGACGGTGCAGTTCGTCGCGCAGGTCGGGCCTTGCCATCGGTCCCGCCTGAGTGTCTTCCTTCATCGGATCACCGACTCGAAGGGCGGCAACTTTCTGCCTCATCAGGAGCACGAACTCGTCAGCGATTTCCGGCACGACAATGAAACGCTTGGCTGCGATGCAGGACTGGCCGTTGTTGAGAAAGCGTGAATTGACGGCCTGGGTGCTGGCGTAGTCGAGATCGGCATCGCGCAGCACGATGAAGGGGTCTGATCCGCCCAGTTCCAGTACGCACTTTTTCAGGTTTCGCCCTGCCTCCGCTGCAACCTGCCGACCGGCCGGCTCCGATCCGGTAAAAGTGACGGCATGGATGCGCGGATCGGCGATGATGCCTGCAACCTGGTTCGCTTCGATCATCAGGGTGGCGAACAGGCCTTTCGGCAGGCCAGCGGTACGGAAAATATCCTCCACCGCCAGCGCACATTGCGGCACGTTGGATGAGTGCTTGAGCACGATGGCGTTGCCAGCCATCAGCGCCGGTGCGGCGGCGCGGAACACCTGCCAGAAGGGGAAATTCCACGGCATGATCGCGAGCACGGTGCCGAGCGGCGGGTAGCTGACGTAGCTCTGGGTGGCATCGGTTTCGATCGGTTCGTCCGCGAGAAATTCGGCAGCGTGGAGGGCGTAGTAGTCGCACGCCAGGGCGCATTTCTCCACTTCGGCACGGGCTTCCCGCAACGGCTTTCCCATTTCCCGTGTAATCAGGGCGGCGTAGTCGTCGTGGTTGGCCATCAGGATTTCCGCCGCACGGCGTAGCGCTTCGGCGCGCTGCACGAAGCCGGTCGTTTGCCAGATTTTCTGGGCTTTTCGACTCTCTTCCAGTGCGCTGTCGAGGTGTTGATCGTCGCATCTCTGGAAGGTTCGCTCAACCTTGCCGGTAGCGGGATTCAGGCTGATGTGGGGCATCGTGTGCTATCTTTTAAGGACGTAAAATTCTACTATAGCACTTATGAGATCTCTCTTTGTTGCAGTTGTTTTTTCCGTGGGGGCCGCGCTTTCCGCAATCAGCAATGCTGCCTCGGCAAACCACGAGGCTGACTTCTTCGCAGCGCGCGAGGCTTTCAGGTCGGGCAATATTTCCCGTTTCGATACCATGGCCGCACGCTTGCAAGGCCATGTGCTGGAGCCCTTCGTCGCTTATATGCAACTCATGTTG
>NZ_DATKTK010000054.1:0-9392 GCF_035531155.1 Sulfuricella sp.
TAATAATTCTGCCGGAGTTATAGAGGGGGCAGCCTTTCTTTCCACAACATGATGTCTTAGGGTAAGTTTGTTCGTCCGCGCTGATTCCAGCGGTGTCGGGCTGCAAGGCGCATGAAATAAGGGTTTTCTCAAAAACCGAGACCGATAAAATCTGTAGCAAAGTGTAGAGCGAGGCATTGAGATGAAGCTCCTTCTTAACGATGGCGATCAGCACATAGGTGGATACGGCGCACCAGATTTGCGTTTTCACCGCATTCTCGGTCGTGCCCAAAAAACGCTTGATACGCAGATGTTGCTTGATCCATTTGAAAAACAGCTCCACCTGCCAGCGGCTCTTGTACAGCGCGGCAATGGTCAGTGGCGGGAGTGTCGTATTGTTGGTCAAAAACATCAGCGTCTTGCCCGACTCGGGGTCTTTGAATCGAATGCGCCGCAAATGCTCCGGGTAGTCCTTGGACACGTAAAAACCGTTGAGCCGAATCGCCTGATCGCAGATCACCCCCGTACTTCGGTTGGTCTTGGTCGAGTACATGCGCTGGGCATTCATCCCGCGTTTGGCTCGGGTTACAAAGAATGCCCCCGTCTGATGCAGCTTGAAGAGTCTGCCGAAGTCCAGATAACCGCGATCCATCACATAAAAAGCCCCCGCTTCGACGGGCAAAATGTCGAGTATATTGACGTCGCCCATCCTGCCATCGCTGATGTGAATGAAAGCTGGAATCGCGCCGCGCAAATCCAGCAGCGTATGCATCTTTACCGCCGCTTTGGTGCTGCGAAACGGTGCCCAGTTGAAGAGGCTCAGACACAGGTCGATGGTGGTCGAGTCCAGTGCGTAGATCGTCGCATCGAATCCCAGTCCTGTCGGTTCCTTGGCGTAGAGGTCGCGGGCTCGCCTGATCAGGCGCATGGCCAGTTCGTGATAAATGCGCCAGTCCCGCTGATTCAAAGCGTCCGAAAGCGTGGATCGGGCCGGCACGCCGTTCAAACCCATGTGAAACAGTTTGCCCTGGTTGGCGGAAAGACAAGACTCGATGTCGCGCAAAGACTCGCGCCACGTCAATTGCGAGAAAGCCATCACGCGAAACAAATCGGCGCAGTCCAAGGTGCGCACCCCCGCATCTCCACCGTGACGGTCGATGATGCGTCCAAAGGTCTTCCACGGCACGTACTCCATGACTTGCGCAAACAGCGTCTTGCCCACGTTCATGCATCACCCCAGGTTCACCAAACCCGAAAGTATCGCAAATGCTCAATCTAAAATTCAAATCGTGGACACCCATTGATCGTTCAAAACACGCATCGATATTGGCTTTGCGGCCTGCATGACTCAATTAAACCGGACACTACTGGTATAAAAAAGCGATTGACTACGAATGTTCACGAATATGCAGCGGATTAATGCGTATTTCACTGAAGCCAACCACTCACCTTCTACGCAGTATCGATCGGCATCTTGACCTTCGCGATCTGCGCCAGCCTCTGTCCGATGACTACAGCCATACTGGCCGCCCCTCGATTGATCCCGAACTGATGATCCGCATGCTAGTCATCGGCTATTGCTTCGGTATCCGCTCCGAACGGCGCTTGTGCGACCTTTTTGATCCCATTCGATCGGAGCCGGCCACTCAGCCGCTACCGGATATATCGCTCAAACTGCGCCTGCCGGCCGGCGCTCATGTTGGACCGGCCGCAGGATATATTCCGGGACCTCAGCAAGGTTACACTTTTTATGATCTACACTATGATTGTTGGTATCTCATCTCACTGATCAATTACGGGAGAGGCAAGGATGGCTAAAAAGACAAGTGCGCGGGTTACTCCAAAAGGTCGCTCTAACGTTCCTTCGGAAGGAGATATCAGCCCCGAGCAACGCGAGCGTATGATTCGGGAGGCCGCCTATTTTCGGTACGTGCAGCGTGACTCTGTCCCGGGCCATGATCTTGACGATTGGCTTGCGGCCGAAGTTGAACTTTTCGGGGGGGAGGCCGAGCCGCAACCGCCCGAACTGGTCGAGACGACGGAATTCGGGATGCAGGAGAGCGGCGTCCACGGCTTCTGGGAGGACGATGCATTGAAGCGGATCATCAAGCAGCATCCGCGAAAAGGCATACCACAGGTTGAGAGTATGGAGCCCCAGGAAGCACCGCCCAAGGAATAACGCGGGCGCGGGTGGCATCTGCCGTTGAAAGGCCGCTCTCACCAGATTCACGGCAACCGAGTCCAGCCACTGTAGCTTGCGCCAGATCAGGATGCGGTTGACTATTGTCTGCGCAGAACCGCAGACCTCACATACTTAGGAGGCAGAGATGACTGGTCATCCCCCCCGGGTCGGTGCCCCGGATCCCGAACTCAAAACATCCCCGATCTTCGATGAGTATGACGAGATCTCGCTTGATTTGGAACTTGAAGCGGGTGCCTGTTATTTCAACGATGTGGCCTACCCGATTGGCCAATCCGTGCTGAGTGGCAGCGAGCTGCTGCATTGCGAAGAACGGGGCATCTGGATGCGCAGAGGCGAGATGCGACCCGAGTAGCCTCGGAATGCCTCACCTGAGCAGGACTCTGAGCTTGCCCGAACGGTCCAGCGTACCCAATCTGACCGCGCTCGCCAGCCCACTGAAACAGGCTCTTATTCGTGGTTGTGCTCGCAGATCCCAAGCCAGATGTTAAATCTTCGCTCCCCCTCCAATTCCACAGCCCTAAGCCAAACGGAAGAAAAATACTCAAATGCTCGACTGGGCCGATTATGCAAAAATCTTTGTGGCGCTCGTGATTATTGTCAATCCCGTCAGCGCGCTGCCGCTGTTCGTCAGCATGACAGCCAGCAACAGCGAAGCAGAAAAGAAACATATTGCACGTATAGCGAGCATTTCAGTTGCTGTGGTGCTTGTCCTGGCGGCAGTCATTGGTCAGCCTTTGCTGGCTTTATTCGGGATCACCATCGCTTCATTTAAGGTAGGAGGCGCGATCTTAATCCTGTTGATGGCCATTTCCATGATGCATGCCGCACCAAACAGAGAAAAGCAGACGCCGGAGGAAGCAAGAGAAGCCGAAAACAAGGAAAATATTGCTGTGGTTCCACTCGCGATACCGCTTCTTTCAGGCCCCGGGGCAATATCCACAACCATCGTCTACGCGACTGAGCGTTCATCGCCAGGCCATCTTGGGATCATCATTCTATGCTGCCTGTTGGTTGCGTTCACTACTTGGCTGGCACTAAGGCTCGCAACACCTGTAAGTAAATGGCTCGGGGAAACGGGTGTGAACATTGCTATTCGGCTGATGGGATTGTTACTGGCTGCAGTTGCGGTAGAGATTCTTACAAGCGGGCTTGTCGTATTGCTGCCCGGACTCAAGTAGGAGGTTTTTAGCTTCTGCAAACCGGATTAATGCAGACTGATCTTGCCGCTGAATTTTACGTGCCAACGGTAGCGATGGATATTGTGTTCAGGAATATTGGCAAAATCCTGAGACTGCCGTTCAAATTAACTACAATTAAACTTGATAATTAATGACGGACATCGCACCTCAGCCGCTGGTTGGTCTGAATCTGTTTGCCAGGAAATATGCCCATTCCCACGGAAAAAAAGAAGGGTCTGCTACCATCCTTTCCCCCGCCCTCCCGCGAGTCGGTCTGGTGGCTATTTGGCTTGGCGATGCTGGTGTGGGTTCTGTTCACGCTTATCCTGCCGATGGCGCAGGTGAAGCAGATTCCTTACAGCGAATTCAAGGCCATGGTGCGCGAAGGCCGTCTGCAGGAAGTAACCCTTGGCCCCTCGATTGTTAGCGGCATTCCAAAGGACGACAAGACACAGGGAGCCCGCGTGTATACGGCCGTGAAGGTCGATGATCCCGATCTGATCAAGGAGCTGGAAGCCAAAGGGATCCCGTATCGCGGTGAGCTGGAGAGCAAATGGGCCCCATTCATCTTGTCCTGGCTCATCCCTATCGTGCTGCTGCTGCTTTTTTGGAAGTTTATTCTCGGCAAGCTCGGCGGCGCACAACGCAACCTTCTCTCCATCGGGCAAAGCAAGGCCAAGTTATATGTAGATAGGGACACGGGCGTGACGTTTGACGACGTTGCCGGGGTGGATGAAGCCAAGGACGAGCTGCGGGAAATTATCGACTACCTGCGCGAGCCGGAAAAATACCGCCGCCTCGGCGGCACCATCCCCAAGGGTGTGCTGCTAGTCGGGCCGCCGGGCACGGGAAAGACGCTCCTGGCAAGGGCGGTGGCGGGCGAGGCACGCGTCCCGTTTTTCAGTATAAGCGGCTCCGAGTTCGTGGAAATGTTTGTCGGTGTCGGTGCAGCACGGGTGCGCGACCTTTTTGCACAAGCGCAACAAAAGGCCCCCTGCATTATTTTCATCGACGAGCTGGATGCCCTGGGCAAGGTGCGCAGCGTGTCGCCGGTGGCCGGAGGGCACGAGGAACGAGAACACACCCTGCAGCAGCTGCTGGTCGAGATGGATGGCTTCGACCCGCGCAAGGGGGTAATCATCATGGCGGCCACCAACCGCCCGGAAATTCTCGACCCCGCCTTGTTGCGTCCCGGCCGCTTCGACCGCCATGTGCTGGTGGATCGGCCAGATATTCGTGGCAGGGAAGATATCCTGCGAGTGCATTGCAAGCGCATCAAGCTTGCCCAAGATGTGGATATCAAGGTGCTGGCGGCACGCACTACCGGCTTTGTCGGCGCCGACCTCGCCAACGTCGTGAATGAGGCCGCCCTGCTGGCGGCACGCCACAACAAGTCTGCAGTGGAGATGGAGGATTTTGAGGAAGCCATTAACCGGCTCGTCGCCGGATTGGAAAAGAAACGCCGGGTAATGAGCCAAAAAGAGCAGGAAGTCATTGCCTACCATGAATCCGGCCATGCCCTGGTAGCGGAGTCACTGCCACAAACCGACCGGGTGCACCGCATCTCCATTATTCCCCGGGGTATAGCGGCGCTTGGATACACGCTGCAGCTTCCCACACAGGACCGCTATCTAATAACGAGATCCGAGCTGCTTGAGAGGCTGACTGTTTTCCTCGCAGGAAGAACGGCGGAAGAACTGGTCTTCCAGGAAATTTCCACCGGCGCCCAGGACGACCTGGAACGCGCCACCAGCATGGCCCGCAGCATGGTGTCGGCCTACGGCATGAGCGAGAAACTTGGCCCGATGACTTATGGGCCAGGCAAGCGCCCGCAATTTCTGGAAGAAACCATGCCCTTATACGGTCGAGAGATCAGCGAGGAAACGGCCCGCGAGATCGATCAGGAAGTGCGCACCCTCATGACTGAGGCGCACCAGCGCGCACACACCGTCCTGGAAGCACAGCGTGACATTCTGGACACCCTGGCGCATAAGCTTCTGGAAAAAGAAACCATCGAAGGCGACGAACTCCGGGAGATCATCAGTACCATGCGACAAGCCACGCCAACCAGCACCCACCTAAAATGAGTGTGGCCACGTCAGGATTCGAGCCTGCCTACCTGCGCCTGCTGCCCAGCGGCGAGTTGGAACAAGATCAGCGTCTAATGGAAATTCCCCATGCCGATCCATAACGCCGACATCGCTGCCATCTTCGAGGAGATCGCCGACCTGCTCGAAATCCAGGGAGCGAATCCCTTCCGTATCCGCGCTTACCGTAACGCCGCGCGTACCCTCGGCGAGCTGTCCAGGGATGTGCGCATGCTGGTGGAAAAAGGCGACGACCTGAAACGGCTCCCCGGCATCGGCGACGATCTTTCCGCCAAGATTCGGGAGATTGTTGCCACAGGTAGTTGCAGCTTCCTGGTGCGCTTGCGCACAGAACTGCCGCCTGCCGTCGCCGAACTACTGAAAATCCCTGGCCTCGGCCCCAAGCGGGTGAAAGCGCTCCACCACGGCCTTGAAGTGCAGACTGTCGAACAGCTTTACCGCGCCGCACGCGATGGCCGTATTCGCGCCTTGCCCGGCTTTGGAGAAAAGACCGAGCTCAACATCTTGCAGGCGGTGGAGGCACACGTCAGCCAGGCACGCCGCTTCAAGCTGGCAGTTGCTGCACAATATGCCGAGGCATTGCGCACCTACCTCGCGGCAGTGCCGGGGGTAAAACAAGTGACGATAGCAGGCAGTTTCCGCCGCATGCGCGAAACCGTGGGCGACCTCGACATCCTCGCCACCGCAATGCCGGATAGCCCAGTCATGCAGCGCTTTACCGCCTATGATGAAGTGACGGAAGTCCTCTCGGCCGGCGCCAAGCGTGCCAGCGTCATGCTCAAGTGTGGCCTGCAGGTTGATTTGCGCGTAGTGGCCGAAGAAAGTTACGGTGCGGCGCTGCAATACTTTACCGGTTCCAAGGCGCACAACATCGCCATCCGTCGCATCGCCCAGAAGCACGGATTGAAGGTCAACGAATACGGGGTGTACCGGGGTGAAGCCCGTATCGCCGGCGAGAACGAGGAATCCGTCTATCGTGCTGTCGGGCTGCCTTACATCCCGCCCGAGTTGCGTGAAGACCGCGGCGAGATCGAGGCGGCACATGCGGGGCGGCTGCCGCAGTTGGTGGAACTGGCTGACTTGCGCGGCGACCTTCACGTCCACACCAGGGCCACCGACGGCCGTAATACCCTGCGCGAAATGGCGCTGGCAGCTCAGGCACAGGGCTTTGAATATCTCGCCATCACCGAGCACTCGCGCCGCCTCACCGTGGCCCACGGCCTCGACCCGCTGCGCCTTGCACGCCAGTGCGACGAGATCGATGCACTCAATGAGCAGCTTACGGGGATTACCCTGCTCAAAGGCATTGAGGTGGATATCCTCGAAGATGGCAGCCTCGATCTGCCGGACAACGTGCTGGCGCGACTCGACCTGGTCGTGGGCGCGGTGCACAGCAAATTCGACCTGTCTCGCGCAAGGCAGACGGAGCGCATTCTGCGCGCGATGGAGCACCCCTGTTTCACCCTGCTCGCCCACCCTACAGGGCGGCTCATAGAAAAGCGCGAGCCTTATGACGTCGATATGCTGCGCATTATTCGCCAGGCCAAAAAACGCGGCTGCTTCCTTGAACTCAATGCGCACCCCGAGCGCCTCGATCTGCTCGACACTTATTGCCAGATGGCGAAGGAGGAGGGCGTGCTGATCAGCATCAATTCGGACGCACACAGCACCTTCGATTTCGCCAACCTGCGATTCGGGGTAGGTCAGGCACGGCGTGGCTGGCTGGAGAAGCCGGACGTGCTCAACTCCCGCCCGCTTGCCGAGCTGCGTACGCTCATCAAGCGAACCATGCAGCCATGACATGAAAGGTATGCGGTCATGATTGAGCGGGGATAAGAGAAAATAGGCGGGCCTTGGCAAGATTCGTCGCCCAACTGAATGGCTGCGCAATTTCAAAATCGGATACCCTTTTCACATGCATCGTCCATTTTCAAACGATTTCCGCGCCGTCATATTGGCCGTGTCGCTGCTGGGTACAACACAATCCTTCGCCTTGGAATCGGCGCTTGCGCTCAGAGAAATATATATGCAGAAAGTGGATCGCCAGCTTGCCGTGCCGCAGGAAGAGCAATGTTTTTATGCTGAACAACTCATCCACGAATTGCAGCAGGCGGGACTGGACAAACTGCCGCCGCAATACGTGGTGCTGGTTGATCGCAGTCCGCAGGTGCAGGCATTGCTGTTGTTCTGGATATCGGATGCCGGCCTTGCTGAATTTATTGGCGCATCGCCGGTATCGACCGGACGGAGAGGCGGGTTCATGTATTACGAAACACCGATCGGTGTGTTTGATCACACCGTTGCAAACCTCGATTTCCGTGCCGAGGGTACGGAAAATGCGCTGGGCATCCTCGGTTACGGCGTCAAGGGCATGCGCGTGTACGACTTTGGCTGGGAGCGCGCACGCAGAACATGGAAGCCCGGCGAAGGGAGAATGCGGCTACAGATGCACACCACTGATCCACGCTACCTCGAACCCCGGCTGGGAACCGTGCAATCGATGGGTTGCATCCGCATTCCAGCCACGCTGAACGCACTGATTGACCATTACGGCATACTCGATGCGGATTATGAACGGGCCATGGCAAGCAGCCGACATTTCTGGACGCTGCACCCGGATCGCGAGCCTACACTCTGGTCGGGACGCTATCTGGTAGTCATGGACTCCAATCGCGCCACCCGGCCGGATTGGTCGCCAAGGCCAAGCATGAAAATACGGTTGCCAAAAGTCAAACCGGCCATCATTCCAGCGCCTGTTCAGCGCTGATCGTCGCCGGCAGTTGCGTGCCAGGAGGAGATGGTCGGGAATCCATGAAATTTGGCTATCGACCGGCATCTCCCCAGCCAGAAGTAGATGTTCAGCATTAGAGCTGTGGTTTTCTCGCCAGTTTGGTCAATTCTGGTAACTGGAACGCCCAGAACCCCAGTTACGCCGCCGATTTCAGTTTGCGGTAGAGCGTGCGCATCCCCACTTTGAGGCTGGCAGCTAGCTGCACCTCGCCATTCATGAGCTGCCTGACGTTTGAACGCGGATCCGGGGAACTGAACAGGTTCTTGAATCCTTCACGCTTCAGGTGCTGCTCAGTAAACCAATTTGTCGTCGTAGCGATGGCGGCAATTGCCTTGGCCTCTTCCAGGCTGTTTATCCTGATTCCGGAGCCTTTCTTTGCGTAAAGAATTGCGCTGTTCTTCCCGACGGGCCCCACCCACTGGAAGAGGCTCTCCCTCTCCGGCGTGCGCTCGGCGCTGAAAAGCACCACCTTCGGGTGGAGCAGAGCCATGTTGTAGGCGTTTTTCCAGGAGGTTAACCGGATGTTGTCCGGAATTCCCTGGCGAGCAGCGATTTCCCTGACCATGTCCGTCACGAATCCAGACGGCTTTCCATCCCTCATGAAGGTGACGGGCGGGTATTCCTCTGTCACAAGTTGGAATATGCCGGGCGGGATTTCAGCAGGGAGCCACGTGGCGTAAATCTTCGCAAATGTACCGTCCCGTTTCATTTCATCCAATGTGTCCTGCCAACGGGCGACCAGCTCCGGTGATGTTCCCTTCGAGAAAGCGATGTAGACCAGATCAGTCGACATGGTAAAAGCATTTTTCACGTCATCCATGGATGACCCTATTTTTTTCAGAGCAGCCGGTATTTCCGTGTTGCTGGAGGCCAGCAATTGCACTTTTCCATCTAACAGCTGGTGTACGGTGGTCTCTCTGTCCGGGTAGCTTTGAGTATTGGTAAAGCCTTCCTCCTTGAGCATTTGTTCTGAATAATATTTTGATACGGTTGGCGGATTCAAGTCTGAAGTGCAACAGCGTTATGACGTGAGTGTAACTGGTTCATAAAGACCTCGTGAGGTGTTTTGAAGCCGAGGCATTTTCTGGGGCGGTGGTTGAGGCGATGCATGGCGAGTTCGATGTCTTTGCTGG